>JAQVMI010000031.1 GCA_028703735.1 Candidatus Cloacimonadota bacterium
TCTAACGTTACAATTCAACTGCAATGCAGTTGGATTTTCTCATGGATAAGGTACGGTTTGAGGAGTATGTTTTGCTGAAAAATTCGGCTTTTTTGGGGGTGGTTAAAATCCTACTGCATTAATTGGGGTAGTTACAAATAGGGTGGTAGCTAATAGGCAAATTTGCTATAATAAAAAAAATTGTTCTTGACGAGAAATCAGCCTTGGGTTTATTAATAAATTGGTCGATTGTTACGGCTGTAATAACTAATAAGTATAGATTGTGTAAGGCGAAACCTTGCTGACAGGTTTTCCAAGAAGATAAAAAACCTATATAGGGGAATTGCCCCAACATTAGCATTTTAACTATTTAAGTACGGAGATGTAACATGAAAAAACTGTTTTTCATTCTGTTGCTGTTATCAATGATAATCGTTTTATCTGGGACACGGGCATCGGGTTATGCTGTATTTGGACCTGTTCCGGTAAATACCATGAACCAATTTAACCTTAGCGGGGTGATTCGTGATTATAATAATGTAGCCATCGATGGGGTTACGATTTCTGCCACAGGATTGAGTGGCACTCAGACTCTCACCAATGGCACATACCAGATTACCGTCCCACGAGGTTGGAGCGGAACAATCACTGCCAGTAAACCAGGTTGGGTTTTCAGCCCTAACGGCAAAACATACAATAACGTAACAAGCAATCTCGTCAATAATAACTATAGCGGGAGACTGGCGCAGCCAGTTTTCACTCCCCCCGGAAATTCATATACAACTACTCAATATGTAGCTTTACAATCCCCAGCAACAGGAAATGTGAAGTTTAGATACTCTATCTTTTCGACGCCAAGCTATTACTCGGGAAGCATTTATTACAATGAGCTCCCGATAGTTATCCAAAACAACACCACGATTAAGGCAGTAGCATATATTGAGGGAAGACCAGGAACCGTCTCAGTCGTGGCTGAAGCCTACTATGAAATTGCCCCAACTCAATTGAATTTATTAACGTTTGAAGTTATTGATGCTGATGTGAATGACAACCAGATTTATTATGTGTCGCTTATAAGCGATGATGGCTTTATCCGGTTACCAGTAGATACTAATAACAATGTGGCATTTAGTAAAACTTTGCTTGGCAACTGTGCATTGGGTTTTTCAGAGATTAAGCGCTTTGAGATTCAAAAAAGTACTGGCGAATTGATCGGGCATATTGAATTTAAATATACAATTGAAGATTTTAATGACAATTTTAAGGTTCGTGGAACGCTTATTGTTCATGGACAGCATACACCAAACAACAATCCCGGAGGAGAGAATTGGGAATATTACGAGCCAGGTGAGCACATGGTCTCAATGTTGATAAAACCAGAAGCCATCCATGCAGACCGGGAACCTTTGTTACTAGTACATGGTGTGGGTGGCTCGTATCCATACTTTGGAGACTTGTTTATCAAACAGCTTAATGGTAACCCCAACACTACGATAGATGACACAAATGACATCTGGGAGTTCTATTATCCTTATGACCAGCAGATCGAATTATCTGCAACCCTTTTAGGGAATGCCGTGGCGACTGTGAGAGCGAATAATTACCAGCCGTATCCGGGGAGATTGAATATAATTGCCCACAGCATGGGTGGGCTTGTAACCAGGAAATACATCCAACAATGTCAAGACAATGACACAGGGATTGGAAAATTCGTCATGCTTGGAACACCAAATCATGGTTCACATTCCTCGTTCAGAATCAGCAATCCACTAACATATCCTTATTCATCAATAGCGAATGATGTATTAATAAAGCAAGATAAATTCTCCCCTTCAATCCACCAAATGTTTCCAGGTTCATCATTTCTCACCAACCTGAATGCATCTTATCCTCGACAATTGCATCCTGGGGCACCTGTACAGGACACATATTTGGTTGTTGCCGGTACTAATAACCCGTTATTTTGGGCAAGCTCTGAGGTATTTTCACTCGCCAATGACGATCTGGTGGTTTCTATACCGAGTGCAAGTTTGTTAAACAAATCTATACCATTGGCCACAGTTAACGAGAACCACAACTCCCTTCGTGGAGTGTATATGCCTCCAAATTATTGCATTCCGTTCAATCCTGGATTTCTTTCTGTGTTCTTTTCTGACAACTACACCGCAAGCAATGAGCCTTTTGGTAATTCGGTAATTAATTTCTGGACATCGCTGCCAATAACTAATTTATTGGGGAAGTCTTCCCTGGTTGTAATGCAGTTCAATGCTGAATTCAACACAGATTTGATAGATGTCTACAAAGTGCGGTTTCGGGATATTTATAAGTTAAGATTCAGGGACTATGAGGGTTTCTTTGACGGTATCAATCCAGACCAAATCAATAATCGTTTAAAAACTTGTGAGAATGGCACTTCGCCCGTCAAGACGTATATGTTTATGGAAAAACAGCTCGGTACCAGAAGGTGCTTGACTGATAACATCTCGTCCAGCAATTATGAGCTTAAACTGTACAATCGTGAGGGAGATTGGATAAAAACGATAGCAAACGCCCTCCAAGTTTTTGATGCCAGCACCTCAAGTTTGAATATCAATCTTGCACCAGGGGAAATCGCCTTAGCCAACTTTACAACCAAAAATGGCTGGCTGGAGAGTAAAAGAACCCGTGATAATCGTAACAGAACTCTTATAGAAGAAATGTACTATGTTGATTCGACCATTGACTCGCTGATATTCCACATCTGTGCAGAAGGTGACACTATTGGTTTTGCGAACCACAATGCCCATCTTTTAGATCCGCAAGGTACAATAATCGACCCTGCCTATGCTTCCACATCACCAGAAATCGAATTCAGTGAAGATATCAGTGCAGGGAGCGCATTCTACTACGTGACAAATCCATTAACCGGTACATGGAGATTTAGATATAGCGATAATTTACAGGGAAGTTCCAGTGCCATGTATGTAGACAGCAATATCAACATCAATATCAATATTCAGGACACCCTGTTTTCGATAGGAGATCAGGTACAAATTAATATACCCCAGCCTCTGCCAATGGTTTACAGCAATCCTCAAGTGTCCGTATCTGTGAGCTTTACGGATAGCAATGGCATTGTACAACCATTACCTGATCTAATCGTGGTCTATAATCCTGTTGATTCCCTCTATGAAGGCTCATTTATCCCCGATGTCCCCGGTGATTATACCCTAAGTGTGAGTTTTCAGTGTCTGGTTGACGGATCGACAGTTTATCGGTATGTGGAAAAAACTATTCCCATTCATAGCTATCAGATACCCTTAACTGTATATCCTACAAGCGGAGAGGGAAATCTACCCACTACTGTCACACTACGTTGGAATTCAGTTTCCCTGGCAGACACATATAGTCTGACGATATTTGAAGCTGGTGATTCCTTATCCACGGTTAGCGTTAGTGTAAGCGATACTACCTACACCGCCCCCAACCTTGAACTTGGCAAGGAATACTATTGGCAAGTAAGTGCTGTTAACTCGTATGGAGTTGGTCTGCCTTCTGATCCGCTGAATTTCTTCACAAAACTACCCCAACCTCTTCTGCAAACCCCAGCCAACAATGCTATAGATTTGCCGCAAACAGTTAATCTTGCCTGGCAAGCCGTCCCAGGAGCACACCGTTATCACCTGCAATTCACTGATGATCCTCTCTTTAGCAATTACTATATCAACGATTCATTAGTAGTGTCGCCTGGTTTAGAACTGAATGGTTTAAGCAATCTGGAAACTTATTACTGGCGGGTAGCCTCTGTGGACGAAAGGGGAACCAGCGACTGGTCTGAAACGCGCTCTTTCATGGTCCGCAACTATATGATTAGTTTCCCCCAAACTGTTCAGATGCGCGAAAATGAAGCTCTCACGCTCTATCTTGCCAACTATATTGACGACTATAGCCCCGGGCAATTTGAAATCACCGTAAGTGGAGCGGCGAATCTGACCGCGACTGTAAGTTACGATAGGATTGTCATTACTCCCTTGGAGAATTGGTATGGCACCGAAGACTTGCTGCTTACTATTAACGATACTACGCGCTCTCTGCATAAGAATAACTCATCTTCCCGAACCGTTGTTTATCAGCAAACGATCTCGGTGCTTGTTACCGAGCTAAACAGTCTTCCCACTATGACTATGGGAGAGAACCTGATGCTTTGGAATAGTGAGGATAAAACCCTGAATCTCACCCCCTATTTAGCTGATACCGATAATCCTATAGGTGAGATTCAAATTACCGGTATTGCCAGTGCACACATAGGTATTAGCAGTATTGGACAAAGTATCACTTTCCTTCCCCAACCCGGATGGTTTGGGCAAGAGCTAATCGAAATACGGCTTAGCAATGGTATGCCCCGTGCTATTGTAACGGCCCGCGATAAGAAATCGGTGGGTAGGACTGAAAATAACTACACCAGCTATTACATTCTGGTAAACATAATAGACGCTACCCCGGTGATTTCGGATTGGTCGGTTACCTTAAATGAGCTAAACCTTTTTTGGGACACGATACCTGGGGCAGATACATACCGTGTATTTAGTTCGGATACGATTAATGGAGTGTTCACCGATGTAACGAGCTCTGGCAGCTTAACCCTGCAAAATGGCGAGATGAAATGGCAGCGGCTCACAAGCGCAGCCAGAGCCTTCTACTACATAAAAGAAAGTAAGGGCAGCAGAACCATGACAAGTAAACCCATCTTGTTTAATAAGTAAGCATCTGCAGCTTAAGGTGTAAGAAATGAATGGCTTAATTAACGTGCTGATGAACAAGATAGATGTTTGTAAAGGAAATTTTATGAAAAAGCTAATAACTATAATAGCCCTGCTGAGCCTCACCCTGCTCTTTGCCAATGTTGCGCCGGTGGTTAGCAATATGAGCGCAGCCCAACGCAGCGATGGCAGCTACCTGGTGGATGTTTACTACAGTGCACTGGATGCAGATAGTGCCCTTTTAACTATCAGCCTGATGGTATCAAGCGATGGCGGCACCACCTGGAATATCAGTTGCGACCTGCTTAGCGGTGATATTGGAGCAAATATCAGCCCTGGAACCAATAAACACATCATCTGGAACCTGGGCATGGAACACCCGAATATCGTGGCAAATTACCATTTCAAGATAACTGCCGATGATGGCTATGTTCCGGTTCCTATAGGTTTTGCTTATGTCCCCGGTGGTACCTTCACCATGGGTAGAACTGCTGGAACAGGAGATAGCGGCGAATTGCCCACCCATAACGTTACCTTGAGTTCCTTTTACTTAGGCAAGTACGAGGTATCGCAGGCGGAGTATTCCCAGTATATGCAACCGGGTTATAACTGGACAAGTAGCTATGGTCTTGGAAATAATTATCCTGCCTATTATGTTTCCTGGTATGCCATCTTGAAGTATTGCAATCTACGCAGTATGGCAGAGGGCTTAACCCCTGTCTATACAATTAGCGGTACCACCAACCCTGCCAGTTGGGGCACAGTTCCCACTTCCAGCAATGCCACCTGGAATGCAGCAATCTGCAATTGGGCAGCGAATGGCTACAGATTACCCACAGAGGCAGAATGGGAATATGCATCGCGGGGGGCAACCAATACTCCGGATTATCTTTATAGCGGCTCTAACGACATCAATACTGTGGCTTGGTATTACGACAACAATACTCCCTATGGAACCAAGCCAGTCGGCACCAAATCAGCCAATGGCCTGGGTTTGTATGATATGAGTGGTAACGTCTGGGAAAGGTGCTGGGATTGGTATAGCAGTTCCTATTACAGTAGCAGCCCCGGCACTAATCCGAAGGGTCCTGCGAGCGGGTCCTACCGTGTGAAGCGAGGCGGTTACTGGTACGATAGTGCCAGCAGCTGCCGTGTTGCGAGTCGGAGCTACGACTCCCCGTACTACAGCGGCAACTACCTCGGCTTCCGGCTCTGCAGGGCGGGTCTGTAACCTTTTAGGATTCTTACCTTTTTACCTTTTGCATAGTAGTGACAGTCGCCCCGACTGTCTTCAGCACACGAGGCGTGTGCAATTACGGCGAAGGGACAAAGCTATGCAGCTACGATCACGCGAGGTTTTTTGACTTATAATTCCGCCCCAAGGAATCTAATGCAGTCCTCTAACTACACAGGGCGGAATTATGAGTTAAAAGGAAAGTTAGATTTGATCCGGAATCCAGTTTTTACAAACCACATCGAGGAATTGCTGTAATATGTTAGTTAACAGCATGTTATCTCTTTAACAATTCAAAATTGGATTCCTGCCTTCGCAGGAATGACAAGCAGAAAAAACCTCTACCCATTTAGTTTGAAAGAGAGCCATATGAAATAACAATTTACAAATGCACGCAGGGCTTTTAGGAGGCAAACCGCCTGCTCCTTGCTTACTCTGTAAGGTCGTTAACAATATTGCGTTAAACCTAACTCAAAGAAAGCTTAGGTGCATTTTGGGAGGTTAGGAAGTTGCATTTTTCCGGGTGAGCAAGGAACGTGAGAGCTTTACTATACCCCTGGGGCGATTTGGAATTTGCCAGCCCGTTCCGGCTTTGAAGTCCATTTAGCTAAAATAGATGGTAACAAGCAGTTGACTGTTGCAGCCAAATGAACTCCAAACCAACCTTTCATGAAAACTCCAAACCAGCCTTTCATGTGATTTCAAAACCGGTTTTCATATAAAAAACTGGTTTAATAAAAAAAACTCTTGACGTTTCAAGAGTGCTTAAAATGAAATGCCTTAATGAATTGTTTGGGGTTAATAACGATTAATCCCTTTGTTATGCTTACGTTTAGAACCATAGTGATAAAGTTAAAAATACATTAGGAGTGAAAAGAGTTATGAAGAAGTTACCAAACATGCTTAATGCAGATTTACAGGGTAAAATATGCCTTATCAGATTTGATCATAATGTAGTAAAGAAAGGATTGGTTAAGGATTCCATGCGGATTGATGCTACAATTCCGACTCTTTTACATATTTACAAACAGGGTGGTTTCCCTGTGTTAATGACTCATGTGGGACGTCCCTATGATAAAAAAACAGGGGAGATAACCATTTCTGAAGCGGATTCTGTGCAAGCTATTGTGGAATATTTACAGATTAAGCTTCAGCTTAAAGGGCTGATTCCGGATATTAACGCTGAAGACAAGAATGGAATAGTAAATTTAAACCCACTTAAGTCTGCCATAAACAAGTTAACAAAAGGTAAAGTAGATTTTGTGTATCTTCCCAATACGCGTTGGTTCAGAGGTGAAGAGGCAAAGGATGATAGTGCAGATGTTTTTGCTAAAAAATTAGCGCATTTTGCAGATGTGTATATAAACGATGCATTCGGATCTTGGCAGGCTCATGCCACCACTTTTTCAATCGTGAAATATTTACCCTCCTATGCCGGGTTATTGATGCAGAAGGAAGTGGATAATTTGCTGCAAGTTTTCCAGCCAAAACGTCCCTTAGTAGGTATTGTGGCCGGTTCGAAATTTGATACAAAGATAGGTCCCCTGTCTTCTCTGATAAAAATTGCCGATCACCTTGTTTTAGGTGGTGTGATATATAATGCTTATCTTTGCTATAAGTATGGCATACAGATCGAGGGAGTGGGTGCAGAAGACATTGCTGCAGCAGAGAAATTCATTTTGGACAGTAAGGAGCATGCTGCTAAGATTGTGGAAATGCCATTTATTGTGGAAAATAAGGGTATTGAAAATAGAAATGACAAGAGTTGGTGCATTCATAATGTGAAGAAACTGAAAAAAGGAACCAAGCTTGGCTTTGTTTTGGATGTGGCACCGCAGAATTTTGAACTAAAAGAAATAGCACAGATTTTCAGCGAAGCCGGAAGTTTCTTCGTTAATGCTGTAATGGGCTATACAGCTTTATTCCCTGAAGGAAGCATGGCAATGTATCGTCTTATCGATAGCTGCACACACGCAATTAAACTCTTTGGGGGTGGAGATACCATTCAGGATTTCAAAGAGTATCTGCCCGGTGTTTTTGCCAAAGCCCAAAATGACCCCAAATACTATTTCTTTACCGGAGGAGGAGCAATATTGGATGCAATTCAACAAGGCTCAGCTTATGGTATGAAACCCGTACAAGCTTTAATAGAAAAGAAAAAATAAAAGGAAGGTGACAGGTACATCATCACCCCCTGTCCCTTCGTAGCATAGCTTTCAAAGCTGTTGTATTAGCCGGTTTGTAACCGGAGTAACAAGAGGATGGGTTACAAACCCAACCCTACAACAGGATACTAATCCTATGTTACGAGCGGAAAGGTAGATGGAGTACTTACAACCTACACTAAGGAGTATCAGAGTGGAGAACGAAAATAAACTGAACCTGAAAGAAAGCTTTCCTATCCCCAGCTATGAAGAATGGCTGAAAGCTGTGAATGATACCTTGAAGGGTGCAGATTTTGACAAAGTGATGAAGACCAAAACTTATGAGGGTATTACCCTGCAACCCATTTATCGAAAAGAGGATATTGCAGATTTAGCATTCACAGATTGCGCTCCGGGTGCAGCACCATACTTACGGGGAAATAACCCGCAACGCTTCCTGGATGAAGGCTGGCTAATTGCCCAAAGCTACGACGAGTCAGATTGTCAGAAACTGAACACCATGCTGCGGCATGATCTGCAAAATGGCTTAACAGCAGTTAATCTATCCTTGAAGCATGAGGACACGAAACGTGGGGTTACGCTAAGGACAATTGATGATTTACGCATCGCACTAAAAGGTGTGGATCTGCAAGCAGCACCGCTTTTTATGCAAATGGATATCAGCGATAGCTATATATTGGTGATGTTTGAACAGTATTGTAAAGAGCAAAATATTCCGCTTGCTACACTGGAAGTGGGGTTGGGGTTTGATCCCACTTCGGAATTTGCCCGTATTGGCAGTGTATATCTTCCTTTGGATGAGTTCTGGAAACTTGAGGTGGATATTGTGAAATGGGCGTTGGAGAAAGCTCCAAAGATGCGAGTGCTTTCTCTGGATGGAAGTGTTTATGAAGCAAGCGGTGCATCCTCCACTCAGGAGCTTGGCTTTGTGTTATCCACAGCTATAGGGCTGATACATGGTTTACAGCAATCTGGCTTTACAATTGACCAGCTTGCGCCGCTATTTCAGGTAAAGCTATCGCTTGGCTCAAATTTCTTCATGGAGATAGCCAAGATACGCGCTTTCAGATTGATGTGGGCTGAGATGATAAAGGCTTTCGGAGGTAGTGAACCCAGCCAGAAGGTTTGGATTCACGGTAAAACTGCCAGCTTTAACAAAAGTATATTTGATAATTATGTAAACGTCCTTAGAACTTCCACGGAAGGATTTTCGGGCGTAATAGGTGGAGTGGACAGCTTAGAGATAGGATGTTTTGATGAGCTTGTCTCTGTGCCGGATGAATTCTCGCGCCGGATGGCAAGAAACCAGCAGGTAATATTGAAGGAAGAAGCGCATTTCGGAAAGGTGGTTGATCCTGCGGGTGGTTGTTATTATATAGAGAGCTTAACTGCTGAATTGGCTAATAAAGCTTGGGAGACCATGCAAGAACTGGAAAATGCAGGTGGTATGATTCGGAGTTTAATTACAGGAAAGATTCATGACATGATTGAAGCGGTAGCCGAAGCAAGAATCGATGCGGTACATAAACGCAAGAATGTATTCATCGGAGTAAACATGTTTGCAAATCCACTGGAAAAGACCAGCCAACGTGATACTGACGTTATTGCTGAAGTAAGAACCCGGGCTGTAAGTTTGGATAAAGGTGCGTTGCCGCATCGCAGAGCTGTGGAAAAACTTGAATTACTGCGTGAACAGATTAGCCGGACAAGCCAGAATATGAAAGTGTTCTTAGTTAATATGGGCACAATAGACGAATATAAAGCCAGAGCAGATTTTGCCGCTGGATTCCTGCAGGTGGGTGGTTTTGAAGTAATCTCTCCCGGTGGTTTTGCCTCTGTTGCAGAAGCAGTGAAAGCAGCTGTTGATTCTAATGCTGCAGCTTATTGCATCTGCTCTACAGATGATAATTATCAGCATTTAGTGCCTGAACTTTGTTCTGCCCTAAAGGGCAAAACTATGATTCTGGCTGGTTATCCAACCGAGCTGGTGCAGAATTACAAAGAAAAGGTGATAAACTTGTTTATCCATCTTAGAGCAGATGTGTACGATACCTTAGCTGATTTAGCTATCCTGATGGGGGTGAAATAATGTATCCAGATTTTACAACGATTAAGCCTAAATTTGATGCAGTCCTCTCCAAAGATATATCCACCCAACCGGTGTGGAAAACTAATGAACAAATAGACGTTAAATCCTTTTATACCAAGGCAGACCTGGAACATTTGGAACATTTGGATTATCTTTCAGGATTAGCACCTTTTCTGCGTGGTCCTTATCCCTCTATGTATGTGCAACGTCCCTGGACTATCAGGCAATATGCGGGATTTTCTACTGCTGAAGAAAGCAATGCTTTTTATCGCAGAAATTTGGCAATGGGTCAGAAGGGTTTATCAATAGCCTTTGATCTTGCCACACATCGTGGATACGATTCTGACCATCCACGGGTAGTTGGTGATGTTGGCAAGGCTGGTGTAGCAGTGGATTCTATCCTGGATATGAAGATTCTCTTTGATCAGATACCATTGGATAAGATGAGTGTATCGATGACCATGAATGGAGCTGTACTACCAATTATGGCATTCTATATCGTGGCTGCCGAAGAACAAGGTGTAGCTCCGGAATTGCTAAATGGCACCATCCAGAACGATATTTTAAAAGAGTATATGGTTAGGAATACCTATATTTATCCACCCCTTTCCTCAATGAAAATTATTGCCGATATCTTCAGCTATACCTCTCGAAAGATGCCAAAGTTCAACAGCATCAGTATTTCCGGGTATCACATGCAAGAAGCTGGTGCTACAGCCGATCTGGAAATGGCTTACACTCTTGCAGATGGATTGGAATATGTCCGCACAGGTATTGCTGCCGGTATCGATATTGATGTGTTTGCTCCCCGGCTTTCTTTTTTCTGGGCAGAAGGGATGAATTACTTTATG
>JAQVMI010000433.1 GCA_028703735.1 Candidatus Cloacimonadota bacterium
GTATAGGCATAGCTCCTTCCTTACTCACATAGTATATTTACACAATAATTTAATGCAGTTTAACAGCTTGGCAACTTTGAAGTGTGACAAACTCTGTAAAAAAGCATATACACCTCAAACTGGCTTCATTCTTGCATCCTCATTAATTCCTTGACTTATATTGGCTGGCAAATTCTTTGCTTTTTCCCTTAGCTGATTATTTTATAAATATATGAGAAATAGGGTGTAGCTTCGGTTTTATAGTTTAGATTCCGGGGCAGGTTGGCATTGCTGCCTAATTGGTTGCAATGATATTAGTTAACAGATATAGATAAAACCGAGGTTGGATCATGAAAAAGATATTCACACTCTCATTGCTGTTTATAGCAGCCGTCAGCTTGCTATGCGGAACTACAATTGTAAACGATGACATCCGTAGCTGGACAAATAGAGGCAGTTATGGCAGCTACACCCAGACAATTACTGTAGGTGCAGGAACCGGGACAGTAACTATGACTCGTTGCATGGTTTCTAACGGTGCTGCTGCCACAGGAACATGCTCTATTGGACGAGTACAAATGGAAGCATCCACAGGCATATTAGAACTTCCTGCCTTACCCTCGGTAGGCAGAGTAGAGTTTCATTTTGCAGCAGGTGCTGCGGGAAGAACTATCGCCTTACAATCTTACAATGGAAGCACCTGGGATGCAGTAACCAGCTTTACAGGCATTGGTACAACAGGTGCCACTTACTATTATGATCTAAACAGTGCCGACTCTACCACATTAAGATTAGCCTCACCAAGCGCAGCCATATACTTGCACGATATTATAATTACAGACTATTCAGGCTCTTCACCCACCTTAGCTGTGCTTTCCACAGCAGTTGCAAGCTCTATCACAAGTACGACAGCCATAAGCGGTGGCACAATCACCTCCGATGGTGGTGCAATAGTAACAGCCCGAGGAGTTTGTTGGAATACGTCTGCCAATCCTACAATTTCTAATAGTGTTACTACTGATGGCACTGGAGCCGGTAGTTACGTTAGCAACATAAGCTCACTTATTGCTGAGACCCAATATTATTATCGTGCCTATGCCACGAATAGCCAGGGCACTGCTTATGGCGAAGAATATAGTTTTTCTACCAGTGGTAATTCTCCTCCTCCAGCCCCAGTAGCTACAGCAGCCTCAAGCGTAGGGATAAATTCCTTCACTGCCAATTGGAATGCTGCAACAGGTGCAACAAGCTACCGTTTGGATGTATCCACCTCCAATACCTTTGCTACGATGCTTGCTGGCTACAACGATCTTACAATAAACACCCTTAGCCAGTCAGTTAACGGGTTAAACGCAAATACTCCCTATTATTACAGAGTGCGAGCTTACAATACTATTGGCACCAGCGCAAGCTCTAACACAATCAACACCACCACTCTTGCCAATGATCCCTTCAGCGGATATTATACCTCGGTTTCGGGATTAAGCGGTTCTTCCCTTAAAAGCGGACTTCATACTCTGCTTCGCACTACTCATACAACAGAGTTTTCCTATAGTAATCTTGAGACTCAAATGAAGGTAACTGATGAAGACCCATTGAATTCAAATAACGTGATAGAACTATACACCGGATGGAGCGTTCCTAAATCATCCTATGGAGGTGGAGTTACCAATTGGAATAAAGAACACACCTGGAGTAAAAGCCACGGTGATTTTGGTGAAACTGCTCCAGCAGGAACAGATCTTCACCATTTACGTCCTTGCGACGCCACGGTTAATTCTGCAAAAAGTAATCGGTTCTTCGATTATGGCTCGTCAGCATATACAGATGCGTCCCCACCATCCGGTTATACCGGGGTTACCGGATGTTTGACTGCTACAGACATTTGGGAACCTCGGGATGCCGATAAAGGTGACGTGGCAAGAATGATTTTCTATATGGCAGTTCGCTATGAAGGCGATGATACCAGTTATGATCTGGAACTGGTAGATTCTGTCCCATCAAGTTCATCAGTTCTGCCCATTTATGGTAAACTATCCACTCTTCTGGAATGGAATGCTTCCGATCCTCCCGATGCTTGGGAGGCTTTAAGAAACAGCCGCATACAGTCTCTACAAGGTAACCGCAATCCCTTCGTTGACCATCCTGAATATGTTACCTCAATATGGGGTGGCACAGCTCTCACCACAACTGTGACCTTTACCACCACCGGTGCAACGGTAAACGAAGCAGATGGCAGCATCACACTTTCGGTACAAATCCAAAATCCCAGTGCTACCACTGCCACAACAGCTCAAATAGCTATCACTTCCGGTTCTAATAGCGATGTGGGAAATTTCACCACCCGCACCATTACCTTTCCTGCCAATAGCAGCGCAAATCAAACAACCAGCGTTACAATAACTAACGACAGCATTTTGGAAGGAACAGAAACGATAGTTTTCTCTTTGATAAACGTTAGCGGAGGCAATAGTGCTGCGGTGGGGAACTATGGCAGCTTCAATCTGGAAATTGAGGATAACGATATTCCTACCCCTGTTGCCACAGCAGCCACAGCATTAAGCTATAGTGGTTTTACAGCCAACTGGAATGCTGCCGCAGGCATAACAGATTATCAGTTTGATCTATCCACAACCTCAGCTTTTACCAGCTTTGTGGGTGTTTACGAAAACTATCCCGTGAGTGCCACAACTCTATCTATAAGTGGACTTATAGCAGGAACATCATACTACTACAGGGTAAGGGCAGTGTATAACGAAAGC
>JAQVMI010000434.1 GCA_028703735.1 Candidatus Cloacimonadota bacterium
CCAAGCCGTTGGCAGAGATTCATGCAGGACTTATCCTTAGGGTTTTGAAAGAAGAAAATGGCTTATACATAGTTATTTTACCAAATGGGCTAATGGGAAAACTACCCGCCGAAGCTGTGCAATTTGTTCAGCCCAGGGATTAGCCTTGCTTGAATTGCGGTATAAATAAGGAATCATTAAGGACTTCATCCGTATTGATTCCTTAATGATTCCTTAATTGAAGCGGGTGTGTTTATATTTTGACTCAAAAAAAGACCCACCTGTGTTGCAACTGAATTTTTGTAGTTTACAGCAGGTTTATCCCCGAAGAACGATTACTACAAGTGCTCTCTGGTCTTTTTTTGAGTTAAAAAGGAGAAGTATTAAAGCAGATAAAGCATATAGTTCCCATCTCCATAATGCTGTGTACAATATGTGGCATAGAGAAATCAATCTCGTACGAGGCTTTATCGATTTGCTGGTTCAATTTCTTTTAACCCACAATTTTGTGAAAGGTGGAAAGTTTATAGCTGGATTGGCTAAAATGAAGATTGTAGTAGCTATACTATTTTACAAGCATTTGCAAAATTGTAGGTCAAAAAACAAGAGATTTTGACTCAAAAAAGACCCACCTGTGTTGCAACTGAATTTTTGTAGCTTTCTGTAAAATTCATCCCCGAAGAACGATTACTACAAGTGCTCTCAGGTCTTTTTTGAGTTAAAAGGGATAAGTATTAAAGCAGATAAAGCATATAGCTCCCATCTCCATAATGCTGTGTACAAAATGTGGCAAAAAGAAATCAATCTCGTACGAGGCTTTATCGATTTGCTGGTTCAATTTCTTTTAACCCACAATTTTGTGAAAGGTGGAAAGTTAAAGCTGGATTGGCTAAAATGAAGATTGTAGTAGCTATATTATTTTGCACGCATTTGCAAAATTGTAGGTCAAAAAACAAGAGATTTTGACTCAAAAAAAGACCCACCTGTGTTGCAACTGAATTTTTGTAGTTTACAGTAGGTTTATCCCCGAAGAACGATTACTACAAGTGCTCTCTGGTCTTTTTTGAGTTAAAATGGAGAAGTATTAAAGCTGATAAAGCATGTAGCTGAAATCTCCATAATGCTGTGTACAAAATGTGGCAAAAAGAAATCAATCTCGTACGAGGCTTTATCGATTTGCTGGTTCAATTTCTTTTAACCCACAATTTTGTGAAAGGTGGAAAGCTATAGCTGGATTGGCTAAAATGAAGATTGTAGTAGCTATATTATTTTACACGCATTTGCAAAATTATAGGTCAAAAAAATATCCACACACAAAAAAAGGGGCAGGATATCCTGCCCCTTTTACTAATAGTATACCGGTGTTCTATTTCTCTTCCAGTTCATCAATTTCCAAAGGTATGTTACCTTCCAAACTGTCTATCATAAATCTGGCAGATTCGTTCAAATCACCTTCCGGGAATTGAACCAGGAAGTCCTTGAACATAAGCAGTGCCATTTGCGTATTCTTCATTTCTTCCGCCACTAAAAAGGCTTTCATGAAGGTTGCCTTGTAATCGTCCACATTGTTTTTGTAGGATTGAATTATTTGGTCATAAAACACTATGGCATCTTTAAAATTACGCTGTCTGGCAGCATTATCGGCTTGTGTGAATAGCTCTTCTGCGGTAAGCAGTAGTTTTACACGTTCCGGGTATTTGCGCATGTTGAATTCCACAAAGAGATCTTCACTTACCTGATCTTGTTTGGATTTCTCTTTTTCTTTTTTGATCATTCCGTAAATACGAGGCTCGGCTTCAAGCTGTGGTTTGTATGTTTTTGCGCTTTCCTTTATGGTTCGGAAAAACACGATGCTTCCACTGGCAGAAACAAATACAGGGCTAAGGTAACCAACTGGATTATCCCAGATCATTTTGGAGAATTCTGCATCAGAACCTAATCCGGTAACTACACCATTTTGATATTGATTATCTAAGATTGCCTTATCTGGTTTTTTGGAGTATTTGGCTATGATATCCTGCATCTTCTTTTCGTTTTTGCGCTTGTGTGCACTGTTAAACTTGCGCCACGCCTTATCTGCATCTTTCTTTTTGTCGAAATACAGCACTTCAATAGTACGAAATCCTGGGGTTGCATATTGTTCAATATCTTTTTCGTAACGTGCTGCAATCTCTTCGGGGCTAACCTCAATGCTTTCCACTACAAGCTTCTCATAAGCTTTGCGTAGAATGAAGGAGCGTTTCATGGCTATATAATCTTCGTTATCTACAAAGTATTGCTCATAACCGCCAGCTACGGATTCCTCGTATAGCAAGTTTTGGATAAGCTCCTGATCTATAAGCTGATTAGCTCCTCCGCCTTTTAGCACAAAAACCTGTTCCTGTGCAGGTACTTTATCGAACGCATCAAGAATCTGCTTAACAGTAAGCTTCAGGGATTCCTTGGAGGAATTTACTAAGAGATTACCTAAGATGTCCTTATTGGCTTCTCTATTACGAAGATCGATTTGTGCAATAAGGGTGCTATCCACCGTAACATTGAATTTTAGCTTAATTCTATCAATCAATGCGTTTAGGGCATCACGTTCCTTTAGGGGACGTAAACGCTGTTCAATTTCTGGTTTCACTTCGTTGAGCTCTTTCTGGCGTCCCTCAATCCACTCTACGGTACGGAAAATATGCCATCCGGTAGGGGTTTGCACGGGACCTACAAAATTAAGCGTATCCACCTGGGTGTTCT
>JAQVMI010000435.1 GCA_028703735.1 Candidatus Cloacimonadota bacterium
GTGGAAATTTTATCAGCTTCTTCTGCAGATTTAGCTTTTCGGCATAGGGAACCAAGCTATCGCCCAAAGAAAACAGCTCGAACATAACTATGGCATTGTTCAGGCTTTTCTGCTCTCCCAGCTTGGCATAAAGCTTGTTCAACAGAATTTTCTTCAGGATTGTCTGCTTCTGCCATTTTGTGGCTATAATCCAGCGGATTAAAAAGTAAAGAGAGCTATCGCTGCCATCAATGCTGTAAGATTCTGTAATAAGCATCAGTTCCAAATTCAAAAAAGGCTTTAACTCGTTGTTGTGCCTAAGAATGCGAACATGGCAAATATGCAGCAAAACCCAAAGTGGTAAAATGCTTCTATCCACTTGCTTGGCTATTTCCTCGTAAAGGCTATAGGCGTTATCCCAATCCTTTATTTCGGTAAACACATACAGCAATTGCAATTGGTTCAGATTTTCCAGAACCCTGGGGTCACTTTCTATCTCAGGAGAAATGTGACGGATAAAACTGGGATAAAAAGGAGTTCCTGGGGTTATGGGAAAATGATTTATCCAATTGAAAAAATGGTATAGTTCGCTTTCGCAAGAGCTCTTCACACGTAGCAGGTAATCCATAAAACTATCTATAATCACGGCTGCATAATCACAGAAAACAGGGCATTTTAAACTCTGAGGACAGGCTTTTTCCACAATGCCAATTAATGTATCAATAATTGGGGGTCTGTTCAGATCATCCGATACGATCAAATCTGCTACTAACTTCCTAAGGTTTGCCTGCTCTGCAGAATCTATGGTTAGATACTGCGAAATATCAGAATTATGATTCAGCTCATTTTTTTGTTTCATCTTCTTTGGCTGGTACAAAGCGGAAAACTGTTTCGTTTTCCTTGGTTAAGCCAAATTTCTCCCTGGCTGCTTTTTCTGCAGTTTCGGGATCCGTTTTGAGGCGTTCATTTTCCTTTGCCAAGCTATCGTTCTGCGCTTGCAGAAAAGAGGTTTGACGCTGCAAAAGCTGCACCTTGCGCTGAAGCTTCCAGGTATTATAGAAACTATTGCCTCCCAACAGAATAATCCACAATGCCATCAAAGCTATTACCGACCAAAAGATGAAGCGGATAGTGGGGCTCGATTTTTTGTCTTTGGTTTTCATTACATTACCAGCCTTGCAATAAAGGATTTATGGATATCAATAGCCTTGTGAGGGCACATTTCGTGACAGCACATACACTTTATGCACAATTCCTTGTGCACAAAGGGAATATCACCCTCTGCCCAGGAAATTGCCTGAACCGGACAGCTTTTTACGCAAATTCCACATTGCTTGCAGCGGTTGCTTACAATTGGATAAAAATCGAACACTCGCTTAAACACATGCCTTGCCACGGAAGGAACGTATTTTAAGGTTTCCTTGCGAAGCTTCACAACCCTTATATCCGCATGAGGTATTCTGTAATGTTGGAAGCTGGTAGGCACCTTTATTCTGGAAGGTAATATGCCTTCCAGGTGCAAAGCAGCCCTAAGATAGGGAACATCATCCATTTTGAAACCCAGCATTTTTGCTGCAATGTAATCCAAGGCAGCGATGGAATTTGAACCTAAAAAGAGCCCAAAATTTCGGGGTGTTCCGGCAGAAGGACCAGCTCCATCCATACCAACAATGCCATCTATAAAATTGTAGGTAATCCGGTTTCGGGTTAAGGCAAAAAGTGCCAGCAGCAAATTTGCAAAGGCAATTGTATCAGGATATTGCCTGTGGTAATCTGTTTTCACCATACCTGGAATCAAGCCATAGAGATTCTTTAAAGCCCCCGTAAATGCGGTTAAGCTATGGGTTTTGTATTTGGCAACGTTTATCACAACTCCACACTTCCACAAAACCTCACTGATCTTTACAGAAGTGCCTCTGTAATTTAGTTCTCTAAATCCTTCGGTGGATAAATTTATCACCTTGATGGGATATCGCTCTGCCAATTCCGAAAATCCACAGGTATCCCAAACCTTGGCTACATTTACTGCTCCACCGGGACTATCCCCCATCCATACCTCTTTTTTTCTATCCACAAAATAGCGGATTATGGCTTCCAGCACAATTGGATGAGTGGTAACAGCACGTTCCGGAGGGTAAGCCCCTAAGGCATTTGGCTTTATGAAAACACGCTTGCAACGGCTTATTTTGAATCCCTTAACACTTGCAAAATAGCTTGCTACCGCTTCCTCTAAAGCAGGAAGATCGTAGGATTCTATCTTGCGAACCTGAACCGTGGGATTAATCATCGAAGTAAAGAAACCCTTTGCGTTTAAAGCTGCTTAGATACAGGCTTAGCGACAAATTAAATTGCGTTTTAGGGGTATCTGCCACAAGGCTTTGCACCGCTGCAAGATTTATAGAGCCATCGCGATGATAATAGCTTAAGCCAATGCTAATAAGGTTCTGTGCATTTTGGGGAATCGTTACAGTAGATGCCACATCATCCCAAAAAATAGAGGTATCGGCAGTGGCAGTGGTATCAAAAGGAAGCTTTATAATACCGCTAAAAACTTCCGGAATATACACATAACCCATGCGATAGGTTAGCTTTCCGTTTTTGTATTCGATACCGGATTTTAGGGTTACCCCATCCTTGTAATCATCACTAATTGCACTATGCTGCTCATATTCTGCATCCAAAGGGAGGCTGAACTTTTCCGAGTGCAGATTTAA
>JAQVMI010000032.1 GCA_028703735.1 Candidatus Cloacimonadota bacterium
ATGCGATGGATGATATATTGCCCAATAAAGCTATGCAGGATACCGTATTTGCTTTACGAGAGCGAATTAAGGAGTTAAGTTGTTTATACAAGATAACCGATCTTTCCAATCGCTCCGAACTTGATACGCCTGCATTATTGCAACAGGCAGTAAGCTATATTCCAGCCGCTCTTCAATACCCCGAGTATGCCAGTGCAAGGATTAGTATTGGGGAAACATCATATTGCAGCGAAAACTTTTGCGCTTCACCATTATCCCTCCATGCTGTAATCTATCTTGCCTACACGGCTAAGGGATTGTTAGAGGTATTTTATCCTGAGAAACAAACGCTAAGTTTTTTAACTGAGGAAGAAAAACTTATCGAAACCCTTGCTCAGCAGATTTCCTTAATTGTGAAACGAAGAAATAATCAGGAATACAATGCAAAACTACAGGAACAGCTACGTCATGCAGATCGGCTTGCCACTATCGGACAATTATCTGCTGGCATAGCACACGAGATTAATGAACCGCTCTCTGCTATTCTTGGTTTTGCAGAGCTTGTTGTGGAAGAAGATAAACTTAGTTCTCAAGCCAAAGAAGACATGGTAAAAATAATCAATGCAACCCTACATGCCAGAGAGGTAGTGCGGAAACTTATGCTTTTCTCCAGACAAGTTCCCCCCAAAATGGTTCCTATAGATATTAACCGTCTTATTGAAGATGGTTTCTATTTTTTGGAAAACCGTTGTGAAAAACAAGGAATCCAAATACTGCGCCAATTGGAACCAAATCTACCTTCGGTTATTGCAGATCCCGGACAAATGCATCAAGTGTTGGTTAATCTTAGTGTAAATGCAATGCAAGCAATGCCGGAGGGTGGTTTAATAACCATTAATACTCGCTTAAATACTGGAAATGTGGAAATTAGCATTGTGGATACCGGCGTTGGTATGGATACTGAAACCCTGAATAAAATATTCATTCCCTTCTTCACAACCAAGGATATAGATCAAGGAACTGGATTAGGGCTAAGCGTTGTCCATGGCATTATCAGTGCTCACAACGCTGATATAACTGTTCGTAGCGAACCTGGTAAAGGGTCTGAATTCAAAATAATCATGAAGGTAAATAGTGAAGCAAACCTCAGCTCAAATCCTTGTTGTTGATGACAATCTGGATACCCTGAATATTCTGAACCGCAAGCTTAGCTCGCATGGTTTTACTGTTACCACTGTAAACGATGTTTCTTCTGCTTTAGCAGTTTTAGAGACATCGCAGGTGGACATTGTGCTTACAGATTATAAGATGCCAAAAATAACCGGTTTAGAACTGATACGTCATCTAAGAGCACATTATTCGCAAATCCCGGTTATTATGCTTACAGGTTATCCCAGTATCGAAGGAGCAGTGGAAGCAGTTAAGGTCGGCGCAGAGCAGTACTTAAGTAAACCATTTACAGATAATGAGCTTTTTACCGCAATTGAACAAGCCTTAACCAAATGTAAACATAAGATCAACAATAATAAGCTAAGACTTAGCAATCCTTATGGTATAATTGGTGTTTCTCCTCAGATGCAAGATTTGTTCAGCATGATACAAAAATGTACTACAAATAATGCAACCGTTTTAATTCACGGAGAAAGTGGAACTGGGAAAGAACTGGTAGCCAGAGCAATACACTATCATTCTCATAAGAATAAAGCTCCTTTTGTTCCTGTAAATTGCGGGGCAATCCCAGAATCTCTCCTGGAAGCCGAATTGTTTGGCTATATGAAGGGTTCATTCACAGGAGCTACAGAGACAAGAGCGGGATATTTTATCACTGCAGATGGTGGCAGTATTTTTTTGGACGAGATTAGCGAAACATCTCTTTCCATGCAGGTAAGGTTGTTACGTGTTCTGCAGGACAAGCAGGTTCACATGATAGGCTCAAAAACTCCCAGGCAGATAAATATACGGATTATTGCAGCTACAAACAAGGATTTACCATTATTGGTAAAGCAGGGTGGTTTTAGGGAGGATCTTTATTTTCGCTTAAATGTTCTACCAATTTACATCCCTCCCTTAAGAGAACATCCCGAAGATATCATTCCACTGGTAAGGCATTTCAGTGAAAAGTATGCCAGTGAAAATACAACAAAAACACCTGAGTTCAGCGAAGCTGCCATACAATCTCTGTTAAGTTATGCCTGGCCTGGTAATGTGCGAGAATTGGAAAACCTGGTTTATCGGATGGTTATTCTAATTGAAGGACGTGATATTGATGTACAGGACTTGCCTAATTATATGAAATTCACTTTACATCATCAACAAAACTTACAACGACCGCTTCGTGTAATAGAGGCAGAATATATCCGCAACGTGCTTGCTTCCGTTGAAGGAAATAAATCCATCGCTGCAAAAATACTTGGAATTGATCGTAAAACCCTATATAATAAGCTTAATGAACTTGATGATCACGAAAAAACACTGGAGGAATTACCATGATTTTGGACATTGTACTACAGAATCGAAGTTATCGTCGCTTTTTAGAAAATAAACGTTTATCATATAGTGAATTATCAGAATTAATAAGTATAGCCCGTTTTACACCAAGTGCAGCAAATTTACAAAACATCCGCTATTTTCTTATCGATAGTGTTCCCGATTGTGAGGCAATTTTTCCACACTTAAAATGGGCAAGCTACCTGCAATATTGGAATGGACCAGAGCAAGGGGAGCGACCAGTAGCATACATTCTTGTTTTAGCACCTACAAACACCACAAAATTTCACCATATTGATACTGGAATTGCAGCGCAAACCATCCTCTTAGCCGCTGTGGATAAAGGTTTTGGTGGCTGCATGCTTGCTTCTATAGATAAGGTAGCCGTGCATGAACTCTTTTCTTTACCAAGTAATTTGGATATTGTTTTGGCAATAGCCCTGGGTTATCCAGCAGAAAAAGTGGAAATTGAGGATGTAACTGATCCTGACGATGTGGAATATTGGAGAGACGAGGATGATTGCCACCATGTTCCCAAAAGAAGATTAAAAGATTTGATAATCAATCGAAAGGGATAAATTTTGCCAGTTCAAACAGGTTTTAAATTTGATATCCTGCTGCCGGATTATGAGTCCATGAACATTATACTTGACAATTCTGTTAAGTTATTCGTTATAGTAAGCGTTGCGCTTTGTTATAGCATTTAATGTGTTAGCGTATCTGATGTCATCATTAATGTCGCTGCACAAGTGGCAATCGCAGGTAATAATAGTATATTTTTTTGCAATGTACAAAATAGTTAGGAGAATAACATGAAAACACGGATTATTGTAATTTTAACACTCGTGATCCTCGTGGGAATGGTTGGCTGTAAAAAGAAATCATCCAAGCTACCAGATAGCGAAACTACCGCAGCCATCACCACCTATGCCCCACTTCCAGCTTTTAAAGAAGTGTTCCGGGTTCTTGATCAGATTCAGGTGAAGGATATTTCTGCAGCCATTCCGGCTACCCTTTATAAAACAAAGCAGGAAGAAGTTCGTAATGCCTTTTCGTTGGGTTTGTTAACTGCTGATGCCACTTTGGCAGCAAAAGGCAGAAACAAAGCTCGCTTGGGAGATATCTCTTCTCAAATGATGAATTTAACAACTCTGATAGGGCTGGAGAGTGAAGTAAACCAAATGGGTGCCGATCTTAAAGTATTGATCGAAAAAGAACAATGGGACCAGCTTGAACAGACTTTAGACACCCACAAAAAAAAGGTTGAAGATCGTTTATGGGATCTGGAGAGTTACGACACTTATACACTAATGCTTATGGGCGGATGGATCGAAGCCGCAAACCGTGTAGCATGGCTTCTAAAGCAAAACTATGCTGCGGAGAAAACAAAGGTATTAGATCAAAAAGGTACATTCAACAGCCTGATTGGCAACCTGAAAAACATCAAATCTGAGCATATTACAAGTCAGCCTGCTTTCAAAGAAGCATTAGGCTATGTGGAGCAGGTAAAAACCGTGATTGATGCAGATAACAATAAAACCTATACTGTTGAGCAGTTGGATAAAATAATATCGCTAACTGACCAAGTAAAAGCAGCCTTCCAAAAATAAGGACTTTTGTAATTTGTTGTGTTTCCGGAAGCCATGAGAATTGCTCCTTGTGACTTCCGGTTTTTTATTGCAGTTTAACTTTTTTTATTTTACGAAAGGAATGGAATGAAAAAGCTGCTTCTCATCTTCTGGCTCGTAATATTTTGTGTAACCCTTTTTGCTGATAATGATATTTTCTGGGCTTTGGACTTGCCTTCGGATGATGGCAAGGCACTTATTTTGAATTGGAATGTAGCTGCGGATTCTATTCATTTGCAGAAGGCTGATTCCTTAGGAATGTGGGTAACTATTTTCTCTGGACAAAATCAACCTGCCTCTTTCACAGATAGCAATCTTAATCCAGACACAGCCTACCAATACAGATTACAATACACTCATCCGCAAACTGGGGATAGCTTAAGCTATACTTTACAAGCCCAACCCAAAGAGCAATGGTTTAACCTGCACAAGCTATCCCTGCTGTTGTTTATCTTGGTTGTTAGTTTGGCAATTTTGTATTATATAATGGCAGTAAAACGTGGAAAAGATTTTTATATCCGCAGGATCAGTGGCTTGGATAGCATGGATGAAGCAGTTGGCAGAGCAACTGAGAAGGGTAAACCAATCTTGTATGTTCCAGGAATCTCCGATCTGGATGATATGCAGACAATTGCAAGCTTAACAATACTAAGCCACCTGGCTCATCGTGTAGCCGAATATGATTCCCAGTTAATAGTTCCCTGCAAACTTTCCATGGTAATGTCTGCAGCCAAGGAAATTGTAAAAGAAGCATATCTAAAAGCCGGTAAACCGGATTCTTATAAAGATGATAGTGTGTTCTACCTCACCGATGATCAGTTTGGCTATGTAGCTGGTATAGACGGAATAATGGTTAGGGAACAACCAGCGGCAAATTTCTTTATCGGCAGTTTTTATGCTGAATCACTAATTCTTGCAGAAACGGGTTATAGCACGGGTGCAATTCAAACTGCTGGAACAGCTCAGGCACACCAGCTACCATTTTTTGTGGTTTCCTGCGATTACACTTTGATAGGTGAAGAGCTTTTTGCAGCATCTGCTTATCTATCCCGAGATCCTTTACAGCTTGGTAGTTTGAAGGGACATGATTTTGGTAAGCTATTGGTAATCACCACGATAATTTTAGGTGTAATTGCAGAAATTATTGGCTGGCACTGGTTTAAAGCATTTTTTGAGGGAGTATAAAGATGAAACGTAATTTACCTTTAATCTTCGCCTTTATTTGTGGCATAGTTGTTGTAGCTTCCGATTTCATCCCTCATCGTCCCTTTAATCTGATGATTGATACTCTCCAAAACTGGTTTATGATAATTGTTGGTTTTGCAATTCTCCTGGGTCAGATAAGTTTATTCCAATCCAATATCTACAAGATACAACATAAGGTAAGTGGCTGGTATTATTATCTGGCAGGATTAATCAGCTTTGTTATTATGCTTGTATTAGGGTTGCTTTGGGGAACTCAGGAATATCAAGGATTGTTAGGACATGGTTTAGCTGTTCAAGCCTGGTTAGGTTCAAAACCTTTCGATTACTTGTTTGATAATGCTTACCTGCCTCTATCGGCAACAATGTTTTCTCTGCTGGCTTTCTTTGTGGCTTCTGCTGCTTATAGAGCATTTATCATCCGCAGTTTCGAATCCAATTTATTGATGATCACCGCAATTATCGTGATCTTGGGAAGAACAAGCTTTGGAGGTATGCTTACATCTTGGGTACCGGAAAGTTATAGTTTTTGGCATCTTCCCAATCTAAGCGATTTTATTATGGAATATCCGAATACTGCTGCACAAAGGGCTATCATGATAAGTGCAGCTTTAGGCATAATCGGCAGTAGCCTAAGAATTATTTTAGGTATAGAGAGATCTTATCTGGGGAGTGATAAATGAGTGCAAACAGCAATTCTCAAACAGAGCGTTGGATTATTTTCGTAGTTCTGTTTGTTGCGGTAGCATTACCATTAGTCTTCCCACTTGGACTGAAAACCGAAGTTTCAGACTATACAAAAATGGCGTGGGATTTAATCGAAACTACTCCGGATTCTTCAGTAGTTATTTTTTCTTTTGATTGTGATCCCTCCACTATGACGGAATTACAACCAATGGCAGAATCAATGCTGTATCATGCTTTTTCCCGCAATCAAAAGGTAATCGCCATGGCGTTATGGCCTCAGGGAGTTCAGATGGCAGACATGGCTTTCAATACAGTAAAAACAAGTTTCCCCGATAAACAATATGGAATAGACTATGTAAATCTGGGATATAAAGTTTCTGGTATTGTAGCAATTCAAGCCATGGGACAATCTATGGAAGAGGTGAATCCCACCGATATTGCCGGAACAAAATATAGTGAGATTCCCATGCTAAAAGGTATCGTAACTATAAAGGATATAGCTTATGTTAATTCTCTTTCTTCGGGTGTTCCTGGCATCAAAGAATGGATTATGATAGCCAGGGATACTTACAAAACCCCTGTTACAGGTGGAACAACCGCAGTAAGTGCTCCAGGATTTTTCCCCTACATAAATAGCCAAAAACAACTTTCTGGTTTATTGGGTGGTTTGAAAGCAGCTTCAGAATACGAAATGCTTATCGGTAGAATCGGTTCTGCAACTGTAAAAATGGATGCTCAATCAACTGCCCATGTTCTTATCCTCTTGTTTATTGCAATTGGAAATGTGAAAGCTTATAGAGCTAAAAAAGGGAGTAAAAAATGACGGGCTTTATGTCAACTCTTGGCTTGTGGATGGCTGTCTTTTTTACGTTTAGCATATTTAGCTTTCTTTATAAGGATAACCCCCTTTACAAGCTTTCGGAACAGATATTCGTAGGCTTATCTGCTGCATATTGGCTGGTTTACACGTTCTTTAGCATGATGATGCCAAATTTAATAGTGAAGCTAAGCAGTGATTTTAAAGGGAACATAATCCTGCTAATCCCTGCCACGCTTGGCTTTATGATGTTGCTGCGTATATTTCCCAAAACGCAATGGTTCAGCCGTTTTCCCATTGCGATTATGATAGGGACTTCGGCTGGAATCAACATGGTGCGTTATACCAAAAGCGATCTATTAAGCCAGGTTTCTGCCACAATGATCAATCCATTTGCAGCTGCTACCACATCTGCTATAATTGGGAACTTCCTATTGATAATTGGAACCATTTGCGGTGTCTATTTCTTCTATTTCAGTAAAAAGCAAGAGGGAATGTCTGCTGTCCCCTCAAAATTAGGTATATGGTTTTTAATGATTAGCTTTGGCGCATCATTTGGCTATACTGTTATGGCACGTGTATCTCTTTTGATTGGAAGATTGGAATTTTTGCTAAAGGACTGGTTGCACATTATTAAATAGGTGCTGGAGTGCTGGGGCGCTGGGGCGCTGGGGTGCTGGAGTTTTGGAGTGCTGGAGTTTTGGAGTGCTGGGGTGCTGGAGTAGAAGTGATTAAGACACTACGATATTAATAGTTTATATAGAATTTGAGCTGATGCTGAGAGAGTGCTTGCATAGTGAGAGCAAAGCAGTGAGACCTAAAGCAGTGAGAGCAAAGCAGTGAGACCTAAAGCAGTGAGAGCAAAGCAGTGAGACCTAAAGCAGTGAGAGCTAAAGCAGTGAGAGCAAAGCAGTGAGTATCTCACATGCCGAAGGCATCTCACTTTGGAAATCTCACATGCCGAAGGCATCTCACTTTGGAAATCTCACATGCCGAAGGCATCTCACTTGTGTCAGGCATCTCACATTGGAAATCTCACTAAGAGTAAGCTACATAGAAATACATAAAACAAGGATGGATTATGCAACAACTACACCAACGCTTCATACAGACCGCTAAGAAACATTCCAAGAGAATGGCTGTTTATGACAAAGCCACCAATAAAGATTATACATATGGAAAAATGCTTATTGCTTCATTGATATTAAAACATCACATCGGTTCAATAAAAGGTAAGTATGTAGGAATACTGCTTCCAACCTCTATGGGTTGCATGTTGGCTGTTTTGGGAACCCTGATGAATGGTAAAATCCCCGTGATGATAAACTATGCTACAGGTGCCATAGAAAACTCGCGCTATGCAAGGGAGAAATGCCAGTTTAAAACTATCCTTACCAGTAAGAAGCTATTGGAGAAGCTAAACTTGGAGCCTATAGACCACATGGTGTTTGTGGAAGACATCCTTGCCAGTGTTACCACACTATCAAAACTTAAGGCTGCTTTAATTTCCAAACTCCCCTTATCGGTAATTTTAAACTTACTCCATAAGGGAACCCCGGACGAGATTTCTGTAATTCTTTTTACCAGCGGAAGTGAAAAGGAACCAAAAGCTGTCCAGCTTTCTCATCGTAACATACTGCATAATGTAAATGCAATTCCCACTTTGGTTCATCTGGATCACAACGATGTGTTTATGAGCATTCTCCCCATGTTTCATGTTTTTGGCTTAACCGTGGATTTTTGGTTGCCATTACTTTTGGGAGCATCTATGGTAACCTATCCTAACCCCCTGGAGTATAAAACTGTTTCGGATTTTGCCCGTTCTTATAAAGCCACATTTATTGCAGCAACACCATCATTCTTCTATGGATATATGCAAAAATCCACACCAGGAGATTTTGCTACAGTTCGTATCGCCATTGCTGGTGCGGACAAGCTGCCGGATAAAGTGTACGATGGCTTTCTAAAGAAACATGGAATCCCAATATACGAAGGTTATGGTGCTACTGAAACCAGTCCGGTAATTTCTACAAATTATCCCGGAATTCATAAATTGGGGAGCATCGGAAAGCCCATACCAGGTGTGCAGCTTAGAATTGTGGATGTTAATACAGATAAGATTTTGGGAAACAACGAAGAAGGTAAGATTATAGTGAAGGGTGATCTGGTTATGGAAGGATACCTTCACGATTTGGAAGAGACATCACTCCGTATCCGCAATGGCTGGTATGACACTGGTGATATTGGTATTATGGATGATGATGGCTATTTATGGCATAGAGGACGCCTGAAACGCTTTGTTAAGGTAGGCGGAGAAATGGTTTCTTTAGTAAAGGTAGAGGATGTTTTAAGCAGGTTACTGCCGGAAAACGTTATTTGCTGCGTGGTTGATGTTCCCAATCCCACCAAAGGTTCAGATGTTGTAGCAGCAGTGGCAACCGGCGATTTTGACATGCATAAAATCCTGAAGCAGCTAAAAAAAGAACTTCCCTCCATAGCAGTTCCACGTCAGTTTTACGTTATCGAAGATATTCCCATGATGGCAAGTGGAAAGGTTAATTTCCGGGCTGTGGAGACTATCTGCCGTGAAAAGAACATAAATGGTGAGAAATAGTCTCGAGCTATTAGCAGGATTCGTATTAAACGAGATTCCAGCTATAACACATATTCTGCATAGATTGAAGCTAACAGCTTCAGTTTTGCATCGCCAGGGCTTTGCAGAGGCTAATGCCGGCAATGTATCGATCCGGGTTAGTAAGCACCTTGCAGCACCGCTAAGAGAAGCTGGATTTTCCTTTGTAGAGGGTGAGTGGTTTCTTGTTTCCATCTCGGGAAGCCGATATAGAGATATAGCCATGGATCCGGCTTCAGGATTAGTGCTTATCCATACAGGAGACAAAGAAACCATATACCCCCACAATTGCAAACCTACCTCTGAATGGAAATGCCACAAAATGCTTCATAAACTGGATGAACAAAACTTTTATCCGTGCTTGTTGCATGCTCATCCTACAGAGATTATTGCCTTATGCCACAGTCCTCTATATAAAGATGAAGCTCTTTTGAATCAACGCCTAAGTACCCTATTGCCAGAGTTACCGTTATATCTGGAAAAAGGAATTGCAACCTCAGATTTTGCCAAACCCGGCAGCATGGAGCTTGCAGAGGGTAGCTGTAAAGATATTAAAGATAGAAAAGTGCTGATATGGGATAAACATGGCATCCTCTGCCGAGGAACAGATATAGACCAATGTCTGGATTATCTGGAGATCGTGAATAAAGCTGCCAAGCTGTTCTTTCTATTAGGTGATTAAGCCACTAACACGTAATCACAGACATTTCTTCACACGGGGCGTGTGCAATTACGTAATGACAGTCGCCCCCGACTGTCTGAACATGGGGCATGTGCAATTACGATTTATATCATCATTTGGGAAACAGTCTCATAGCTTCATTAAAGACAGTAATTGGTTTTAATCTTGTAAGGCATTCCACTTCGCAGACCTTTCTTTTTTTACCGATACAAGGAGCACAAGCTATTGAATGTCTGATAACATGGCTGTTTTCAGAAAATGGGGCTGTTTGATTCTCGTCTCCAGGACCAAAAATAGTTAAGCTATTCACTCCAAAACAGGATGCCACATGTCCCAAGCTGGAATCGGTGTTGATGAAGAAGCTGCATTTTGCTATTACTGCTGCGACATTAGATAATGCTGCACCGGTTAAAAGCCGGGTATTGGTTTTTTCGCTGATGTAACTCCCCACATCCAATTCATCCGGTCCTGCAATTACAACTACATCGCAATTTATGGCATGTATTAGCAAGGTGATAAGCTCCACAAAATAGTCCTTATTCCATCGCCTGTATTTGTTTTTTGCCATGCAACCGGGATGAATCCCAATCAATTGCTTAGTGAGGTTTTTGTCAATTAGCCATTGCTGTGCCCAGGCTATGTTTTCTGGGGCTAAGTGAAAGTACGGGGTAAGCTCCAGAGTATCTTTTAGCTCTAAGGCTTCCTT
>JAQVMI010000436.1 GCA_028703735.1 Candidatus Cloacimonadota bacterium
CTGCCCGTACAGTTCCCACTTTCAAGTTCTCCCGCGAATTCAAAACCTCAGTCGTTGACGTTAGCGCCGAGTAAAGCAGGTTAATATGCCTTGCGGAAAGAAGAAGAAACGTCATAAAATCGCCACCCACAAGCGGAAAAAACGTCTGCGGAAGAATCGTCATAAACATAAATAGGTTTTCCTTTTAGGAATCTGTTTAGAAACATAACGCCGCTATTGGTTTACAATGGCGGCGTTTAATTATAGGTAGAATAATTCGTTAGCGGAGGCTGCTGATGTTGTCCTTGGCAGTGGGAACAGCGTTGTATAAAAACTCATTGGTAGGGCAGGGAAAGCTGCTGCATTCGGCACAGCTTTGAAAGCCTTTTTCAACCACGCAAGCACGAATGGGGCATTTGTTGCACCAGGAAAAGTGTGCTCCAGAGCTCATGCAACCGTCGCAAACTATATCTGCATCCGTAAGCTGGGCATTATAGGTTTTGCTCCAGCGGGCGGCGATGTCCTTTTTGGCTTCGGCATCGTTAGATTTATGGGCTATGTAACACTCGCAAGCAGGGCAATCCAAGCCACAGGCTGAGATGAATTTTGTCATGTTTTTCTCCTTTGTTGTTTATTCGATGCTATTGAAGTCCAAAAGCATAATCTGCGGTTAAGCTGAATGCGGATGTCTGCGTTCAATCACATCCCACAGACTGAAAAGGAAAGTTGCGCTTTCTCCGGTTACTGATTCTGCCCAGATACTGCCGCCATGCCTTTTTATGATTCTATTTACTGTGGCCAAGCCAATGCCGGTTCCGGGATAATCCCGTGCTGAATGCAACCTTTGGAAGGCAACAAACAGCTTATTCACGTAGGCCATATCAAAACCAATGCCGTTGTCCCGCACAAAATAAACGGCTTTATTATTGAGCTGTTTTATGCCAAATTCTATCACCGCTTGCTTTTTTGGGGCGGTATATTTAATTGCGTTGCTGAACAAATGATGCAGCAAAACTTCCAGTAAGTTTCTATCGCCCGAAACCATTACCTTTGGCTGAATCACGAATTCGATGCTTCGTCCAGTAATTTCATCCAGCAGTTTTTGCTTCACCTCGGAAGCCAAATCAGAGAAATTTAGGGGTTTATTATCTAAATCTGCTTGTTGAATTTTGGCCAGGACGAGAAGTGAATCTATCAAGCGAGACATATGTTGCGCATTGTTCCTAATCTTTGCCAGATATTCTTTTCCAGGCACATCCAAAACATCGGCATAATCTTCCATTACGATGGAGCAATAGCCATCAATGGTTCTCAGGGGAGCGCGTAAATCGTGCGAAATGGAATAGGAAAAGGCTTCAAGTTCTTTAATAGCTGCGGTAAGCTGGGCAGTGCGTTCCCTCACTTTTTGCTCCAGGGTTTCGTTCAAACGGTGAATTTCGGTTTCACGTTGCTTTCTTTCTGAAATATCCACAACGGAAGTGATCATGTAAACAGGTTTACCATGCTCATCACGATGTAAAGCAGAGGAGATTGTTACCCATACCACCGAGCCGTCTTTATGGATAAAGCGCTTTTCGTAAATGCGCTTTTCTGCCCTGCCCATCATCAAATCTTCCATCACTTGCCGGCTAATTTCTATGTCTTCAGGATGAGTGATTTTCATCCAGGCATCGGCTATCTCATCTTCGTCATAGCCGAGCATTTCCAGGTATGCCTTGTTGACTTTGAACCCTCCATCCAAATAAGTGATGGCTTTACCATCGGCAGAGAATTCGAACACATTGCGAAAACGCTCCTCACTTTCTTCCAGTAGCTTGTTTTTATCGCGTCTTTCGATATTGAACAAAATTGTATTTGGTAAAAATGGATAGGTAGAGCTATGCTTAACAAGATAATCCAAAGCTCCCTTGTGGATGGCTTCAATACCCAAAGCTCCGTCATTATAACCGGTAAGCACAATGATACCCACCTCGGGAAACTGCTGCTTCAGGGCTGTGAGAGTTACAATTCCATCACTATCAGGCAAACCCAAATCCAGCAGCACCAGATCCACACTATTGGTCTTTAAATAGTCCATTCCAGAGGCCAAATCTTTCCGTTGGGAAACCTTATATGTTATTTCATCATTATCTGTTAAGCATTTTCGCAGATCTAGGTAATCGCCGGGATTATCTTCTATCACCAGCAGTTTGATCACTTTCATCCCAACTCCTTTTATCATGGATCTTATAATATATGCAAAGTCTGGATTGGACTTTTGATGTCAAGAGTTTTGTAATATTGGGCATACAAATGTCTTTGGCAAGTGGGTTAATCCATGGTTGCACCACAGAGTTATCATAGCTTAATGTATGCTTTGTGTATTGTAGGGAGGTAGAATTGAAAACAATAAGGAATGAAAATTGCATGCATTAGAAAATATCAGAATTAATAAGTGGAAGTATGTTTCCAATCTGGGGATAACTTGGATGTAACCTACTCAGGACTGTGAAAGAGATCGGTTTTTCAGTAGTAGGAAAAACATAAGGAGATTAGTTGAAGAAGCTAAGTTTACTGTTGTTTATCGTGCTGATGGCAGAATGCCTTTTCGCACAACAGAATGTCCCACTCGCCAAGGGTAATACCATAAACTGGAAGGGGTGTTCCAGCCAAACTTCGGATGGGGGAGTTATTCTGGTCTGGGAGGATACACATCTGGAAGATTTG
>JAQVMI010000033.1 GCA_028703735.1 Candidatus Cloacimonadota bacterium
TAAGGACTTCATCCTTAATGATTCCGTATTGATTCCTTAATTCAAGCAGGCAGGCATAGGATGGTTTCTGTATGGCAGCCATGCAGCGCAGCCTCTTAAGGCAACAGCAAAAGGCGTTAAGGCAATACTGTAAGGGCTTAAACAGTAATGATATGTTTGGTTAAGATAACTTAACCGGAAATTTGCTGTTTTTGCTTGCCTAAAAGTGCCTATCCTGCTTAGTGGCAATCAGTAATAAAAGAAGGCCGTTATGAACAAGAATATCTATATCGTAGAAGACGAGCCAGATATCCTGGCTTTGATACAGTTAAAACTGAACGAAGCAGGCTTCCGCACGAAAGGTTTCGAGCGTGCAGAACCTTTGTTTAAGCATCTTATTACCGAATATCCGGATTTGATCTTGCTGGATTTGATGCTTCCAGATATGGATGGAATGGAGGTTTGCCGCAAATTGAAAAGCGATGCAGCCACCGAAAAGATACCTGTGGTGATGTTAACTGCCCGCTGTGATTTGGAAGACAAGGTTAAAGGTTTGGAATTTGGTGCTGATGATTACATCACAAAACCCTTTGAAGCCAAAGAACTTGTTGCCAGGCTGAAGGCTGTAATAAGAAGAAGCGGTTGGGAAATTGCCAAGAATGTGCTAACTATAAACCCAGATTTTATAATAGACTTTAACCGCTACGAAATCCTGATCAGAAACGTAAGATTGGATGTAACCTTAACCGAATTCAAGATTTTGCAGTTACTAACCAAACGTCCCGGCTGGGTTTACAACCGAAGCCAAATTCTGGATTACCTTTGGGGAACAGACAAGGTGGTTATAGAACGAACCATAGACGTTCACATCCGTAACCTGAGAGAAAAACTTGGGTACTTTGCCTATATGATAAAAAACACCCGTGGAGTAGGCTACTATTTTTTTACCAAACCAAACGAAGATTAAAATAGCTAAACCACTATACGATAACAATATCTAATAGCATAATGCTACTTACAATAGGATACTATTTTGGATAAACACAGCTTGAACCGAACCCTGATTATTGCTCTGCTGATCATTCTGTTTGTATTAAGCACCCTGCTTGTATTAAAAACAAGCATTTGGATCACCCTGCCTGTTATGACTTTAGTAATAGCCACAGTGCTATATTTAATCAGCCGTAGCCTACACAAACATTACGATTTGATCTCGGATGTAGTGAAGCAGATTGCACAGGGAGATATCAGCCAACGCATTCCGGATATGGAATTGGACGAGTTCGATAGCCTGGGGCAAAACCTGAACCTAATGCTTAGCAAACTGGATACCACCATACATCATCTTGCCATTCACAGAGAAGAGCTACGCTTGGTTCTAAGCTCTATAGAGGATGTGATCTGGACACAGAATCTGGAGGGAAGGCTGGTTTGGGCAAATGAACCCTTTAAACGGATGTTTGAAGCTTACGAAGAAAGAAAAAAACAATACTATTGGGAAGTGATAAGAGAACCATTTCTGCTAAAACAGATAAAAGATAGCGAAACAAGCAAAGCCAAATTGATGACCGAATTGCAATTGGGGGATCAGAGTTTTTTGCTTTCTGCTAATGTAAACAAAGAGGCTAAACGCCGCGTTTTTATCTTACAAGACATTGCTGCAATACGCCAGGCAGAACAAATGAAGAAAGATTTTATTGCCAATCTGGCGCACGAGCTAAGAACTCCCCTCACCGCGATTAAAGGTTTTGCCGATGCCATGCAGGAAAAAGTTCACGACGAAAACAGAAGGTATTTAAGAATTATCCAAAACCACACCCGAAGATTGATTCACCTGATTAGCGATCTGGAGCTACTTATTAAACTGGAACGCACCTCTTTAATAGAAAAACAAGAGATCAATCTGAAAACCTTCTTCGAGAATATTCAATTGATTTTAGAGCCGCATATAGAAGAAAAGGGGCTGACGCTTACTATAGAACTGGATGCACAGATCCCAAGACTGGAGTGCGATCCCTTCAAACTGGAGCAAGTATTTATAAATCTGGTGCAAAACTCTTTGCGCTACACAGAAAAGGGTGGCATTTCTATTCGCAGCATTGCTCTGGAGGATGAATTGCTCTTTGAGGTTTGCGATACGGGTAAAGGCATGGAAAGTATTCACCTGCCACGCATCTTTGAAAGATTCTATGTAGCCGATCCATCGCGAAATCGCAATAACAGCGGTACGGGATTGGGGCTTGCCATTGTAAAACATATAGTGCAATTGCATCAGGGTAAAATTGGGGTGCAAAGCGAAATAGACAAGGGAACTTGCTTTCAGATTTATTTACCCGCCCTTAGTAGTAAGCAAAGCTGGTGATGGATACTGTGCCAAATAACCCGGAAAACTCAAAGCTAAACCTGGAAGAGATACTATCTACGCATCAAAATTTAGCTTATAAAATTGCCTCCACCTACAGAAACCGCGGAGTTCCCCTGGAAGACCTGAAACAAGAAGGTTTGATAGGATTGGTAAAAGCCTGCCGGAATTTTGATCCACAAAGGAATACACAGTTTTCCACCTATGCAGTTTATTGGATCAAAAAGCAGATATTGGAAGCAATTAAGCAAGAAACTAATAACCTGTGCAAGAGTGATGAATACAGCAATGAACTGGCAGAATCTATTCCTGCTCCTTTAGAACCTGTTCATACAAATTCCTTACAGCTACCCCATGAGATGCCGGAGCTGGAAAAGGCTATACTAAATCTGTCCTACGCCAATGGGCTTAGCTTAAAAGAAATTGCCCTGCGGCTGAATTTAACCGTAGAAAAGGTGAAACAACATAAACAGAAAGGGCTTAGACGAATGAAGAGTTTCATGCAAAAGGAAACATCAGGCATGGAAGCTATACAGGCAAGCAACCCTGAAGCATTCTCTTAAGTTAGCTGAGTTAATTCTTGTTCTGCGTGATGTTTAATAATTTTCCCCTCGGCTAAATATATGGTGTTTTCGGCAATATTGGTGGATAAATCGCCAACTCTTTCCAGATTCTTGGCAATGCGCAAAACATGCATGTATTGATCTATGTTATGTGGGTTTGCCTTCATCAGGCGTACCAGGTGCTTGTAAATCTGCCTGTTCAAATCATCTACAAAATTATCTGCCAAACAAACCTTGCGGGAAGCCAGCACATCTTCACGGGCAAAAGCATCCAGGCTATCCTTTAGCATTTTCAGGGTTGCCTCTTTCATGGTAAGTAATTCAGGTAAGTCCTGAATTATTGGGCTTTCAACCAGGTGAGCAGCACTTTCTGCAATATTAACTGCTTGATCACCCAATCTTTCCAGATCGTTATTAATCTTGTAGATCATTAAGATAATACGCAGATCTTTTGCCTCGGGTTGATGTAAGGCTATTATTGAAGTGCATTTGTTTTCAAGTTCCATTTCTATCTGGTTCACCCTTTGTTCGAAAACCATTACTTCATTCAAGAAGGTGCTACCCGTATTATATAGCCCACCAATAGCCATGGATACCATCTTTTCTACCAATGTGGCTTGTGCCATCAAAAGCTGTTTAAGCTCGTTTTTCTTTTCTTCTATCATTATATCTCCTAAATCTCTTGTTTTGCTGTTAATGCCAGCTTATCCGAATACACCGGTAAGATATGCTTCGGTCCTTTTGTCCTTTGGAACAGTGAACATCTTTTCTGTTACATCGAACTCCACCAACTGCCCCAAATACATAAATGCCGTGTAATCCGAAATTCTTCCCGCCTGTGCGATGTTATGGGTGACAATTAGGATGGACACGGATTTTTTCAGTTCCAGACAAAGCTCTTCTATCTTTGCGGTGGACTGAGGATCCAGGGCAGAGGTAGGCTCGTCTAACAATAGCACTTCCGGGTTATTTGCCAATGCCCGGGCTATGCAAAGCCGTTGTTGCTGACCACCGGATAAAGCCATAGCGGGAGTATGCAATCTGTCCTTCACCTCATCCCAAAGCCACGCAGCTCTCAGGCTTTCTTCCACTCTTCCATGAATGTCACATTTAGAGTGTCTCCCCTGGATTACCAACCCAAAGGCTACGTTGTTATAAATGGACTTAGGGAAGGGATTGGGCTTTTGAAACACCATCCCCACCTTGGCTCTAATCTTGGTTACGTCTGTTTTAGAGCAGTAGATATTTTGCTCTCCCAAAGTTATCTTACCTTCTATTTTGGTCTCCGGAATTAGATCATTCATGCGATTAAAGCAGCGTAACAAGGTAGATTTACCACAACCTGATGGACCAATAATTGCTGTTACCATCTTGTCGTAAATGGGCAGATTTACGTTGTGGAGCACTTGTTGTTTGCCAAACCACAGATTAAGGTCTTGGGTTTGAATACGGGTGTTTACCATTTTCTATTTCTCCTGATTGCATAGCGGGTGTAAATTGCAATTGCGCTTATTGATAGTACCATCATCAGCAAAACCAGCGCAGTACCATAGGCAATGGGAACCTGAGCTTCTGCATGTGTTCCCTCTGTCATTAAAGCATAAATATGATAGGGCAATGCCATCACTTCGTCGTTCCAGCTCTTGGGAAGCCTGCGGGAATAAAACGTAGCTGCTGTGAACATAATCGGAGCAGTTTCTCCTGCAATTCTTCCTATGCTTATAATGGTGCTGGTAAGTATATTTGGTAAGGCAGTTGGAAGTAAAACCCGCAAAATAGTTTGCCTTTGCGTAGCCCCTAAAGCCAATGATGCATCACTAAAATCCTTTGGCACAGAGCGTATGGCTTCTTCTGTGTTATTTATTATCATCGGTAAGGCTAAAATTGCCAAAGTTAAAGCCCCCGAAAGAAGAGAGATGTTAAAGCCCATCAGGTTTACAAAGATTGCCATGCCAAATAAACCAAAAATTATGGAAGGCGTTCCAGCCAAAGTATTTATAGATATTCTTAAGATTCTTACCAACCACACAGGTTTGCCATAATTGGTAAGGTAAATAGCGGTAAACACACCCAGTGGCATGGCTATAAGTATCGCCAGAGTTGTTAGCCAAAAGGTTCCCACCACCGCCGGAAAAATGCCACCTGCTGTCATACCCTTTTGAGGTGAACTGAATACAAAATCCCAGCTTAAAACACTGGAACCCATATAGAACATTCTAATAATAAAGACTATTAAAAAGCCAAAGGTTATTAGTATAGCAAGGCTAAGGACGGAAACTCCCAAATAGTTTTGCAGCTTGCGCTTGTTCACCTGTAGCTCCTTCTTAAAAACACCAGCTCGGTTACAAGATTGGTTACAAAGGTAATGATGAATAACAAAATCGCCAGGGCAAATAGTGAACTGTAATGCATATCACCCATCACGGTCTCCCCCATCTCTGCTGCAATTGTGGAAGTCATCGGACGTATGGAATCAAACATGGAATGCGGAATTTGGGCACTTCCACCTGCGACCATTAAAACCACCATTGTTTCACCTATGGCTCTGCCGAAGCCTATTAGTACACTGCCGATAATCCCATTTTTTGCAGCAGGTACCACTGCTCTGAAGATGCACTCTGTTTTGGTTGCACCTAATGCCAAAGATGCTTCGCGAATGCTTTTGGGAACGTTAGCCAAAGCGTCTTCACTAAGGCTGGCAATTATGGGAACTATCATTACACCCAGAACCACCGAAACAGTAAAAAGGTTTAATCCTGTATCCAGATTGAACCACACCCGCACCAGCGGTGCAAGGAAAGCCATCCCGAAAAGACCATAAACCACGCTGGGAATTCCAGCCAGTAATTCTATAATCGGTTTTACGATCTCTTTTAAACGTGAGCCAGCTATCTCTGACACAAATATTGCCGAACCCAAACCTAAGGGTATTCCGATAATTAATGCACCTAAACTTACAAATATGGAACCCATTATTAAGGTAAAAGCTCCGAATTCGGGAAATTCATGCGTAGGATACCATGCACTGCTGCCTAAAAATTTTGCTATGGGGACATTCTTAAAAATTGGCAAGCCCTCACTAAAGAGGCTTATAATAATGCCAAATAACGCCACTATTGTAAATAGCGAAGCCGTGTAGGTTATCGCTTTGAATAGCTTCTCTTTATAGCCTTTCATTTTCTAATCCAATCTTGGGGGCAACATATCACAGTTGCCCCCTTGTTTAGTTCTCTTGCTGCATCCATTAATAAGGAGATACGATGCGTTTATCTACTACTTAGTTCAAGGTTATAAATCCGCTTTCCTTTACCATAGCTTGCCCTTCTGCAGATTGAATAAAGCTTAAATAACTGGCAACCACACCCTTTGCTTTGCCATTTGTATACATATATAGCTTGCGGGATAAGGGATATGTGCCATTTTTCACAGTGCTCTCGGAAGGAGTGATGTTGTTTACCGGTACTACATTCACGTTCTCGTTCACATATCCCAAGCCGGCATAACCAATTGCTCCGGGAGTGCTTGTAACCGCAGTTACCACTGCATTATTAGAGGCAAGAAGCTGTGCTGCACCTTCAACTTTGGAACCAGACAATGCCTTCTCGTTAAATACTTCAAAGGTTCCGGAAGCAACGTCGCGGGAGATTATCACGATTGGCATACTTGCTCCGCCTACTTCTTTCCAATTCTTAATCTTACCGGTGTAGATTCCCTTAATCTGGGCTACGGTAAGGTTGCTTACCTTATTGTTCTTATGCACAACAATGCTTATTCCATCGTTAGCTATTGCATAAGGTGTGGGATTAATCCCTTTAGCCTTGCAAGCTGCAATTTCTTTAGATTTCATAGAACGGCTGGAATTAGCGATATCCACAGTTTTATTTTGCAGGGCAGCAACTCCTACTCCGGAGCCTCCACCACGAACAGAGATGTTTATATCAGGGTTTTTATCCATAAAGGCTTCGGCTGTAGCCTGGGCTACTGGTAATACAGTGGTAGAGCCAGAACAGGTTAATTGATTCCCCTTGGCAAGAAGTGGCACGCTTACAGCACTTAGTATGGCGACGATTAGGATTATTATAGTATTAACTTTCATGTTATTCCCCTTAGTTTATGGTATTGGCAAAACGCCATTTAAGTTGCAGATTTATTTGTGATACATCTTTCATACCATCAGCGAAATCGCTATGGGATTTCTCTTCATCATATTTCTTGGTGGTATAGTTTAATTGAAGCTGCATAGCAGGATTGGCTGTTTCATCGTGCAGAAAATTGTAGTTTGCACCCAAGGTTGTGGCTGTTAGATACGATTGTGCTTTATCAGCATCAATGCGATCCGATTCATCCCAGGTATCGTATCTGCCCAAAAGCTGGATATCGTAGCCCACATATTCTTTTAGCGAAATGGTAGGAAATATGGATATACCTGTGGCAGTATATTCTTGTGTTTTAGAGCTGGAAGTTTCTTCCGGATATGTAACATCTTTGGAAATATACTCTGCCCACACATCGGCAGGACCGTAGGCAAGGCGAACCACAGCATCCATCAATGCTTGTTCTTCATAGGCTTTGTTTACAGCTTCGCCATCTAAAGCCTTGTCTCTGCCAACAGTATTAGTCATATAAGAGCCACCAACTGTTACACCAGGGATTGGGTTTAGCCTAAGATTTGCCAGGTAGGCAAAACTGGTGTTTTCTTTTAGACTTGCTCCTACTTTCTTGTAGCCTTCGCCATTGTAAACGCCAAAAGCATATTCACCAAAACCTTTGGGAATATATCCATTCAAGGTTACACCAAGATCAGAGGAATTGGCAACCTTGTATTCATCCGTGGGGGCTTTGCCAATAAGGGAATAGTTCCAGTCGTATATAGTCCCAAAGAAGGTTTTTTGCATTCCCACTGTAAGGGTAAGATCTGGAATAGGGGTTAGATTGGCAAAATCAACATAGGCATATTTAATCTTTAGCCCTGCTCCATCCAGGCTACCAGTCTTGGCAGAGGAAGTTAAACTTGATGGCTCCACCGGTAAGGCTACCTGGCTGCTATCGCTAAGGGTATAAGCCTGATACTCGTGAGTGGCATCTGTAGAAAAAATATCGATGGTAAAGCGTCCCTTGGTGCTTTCGCTGAATTTGGTCTCCAAACCGAAGTATCCTCTTTCCAAAGAAAAATAGTTTTTTACCATTTTGTCGGTGTAAGCTCCAGCAGCATCTTTCTTCTTTGCTGTTTCGTTTATCCATCTTCCCCAGAATTCACCGCTAAGCTTAGTTTCCAGAGCATTGGATGCTATTGGCAAGGCAAGTAATCCTGCGCAAATAGTCAGTTTTACAAACGATTTTAACTTCATGTTTCTCTCCTGAAGGTTTTATTTCTACCTCCATTATACCTTGCATTTGTTAAGATTTTATAAGCTTGAAGGGAAGATTTGTTAACATTTTGATGTCTGGCTGTTGTCGTAGCCGGAGGATTCCGATCCTCCGCTAAAAATAGGTTGGAAGGTGGAACTGGGTGAAAAGGTGAAAAGGTGAAAAGGTGAAACAAAGTTTTAGAACGAAGGGTTTTGTTGTAGCCGGAGGATTCCGATCTTCCGCTAAAGTTGGTTGGAAGGTTGAACTGGGTGGGAAGGTGAAAAGGTGAAAAGGTGAAACAAGGTTTGTAGAACGAAGTGTTCTATTTGTTTATTTAGATTCACTCGGTGTTCTCGGTGTTCTCGGTGGTAAAAAAAGTGGAAAATTGATTTCCCAAAAAGTAACCAATAGCAGTTTACTGGAGACACTACCAACTTTACATGGCACTTACAGATGGATAACAAACTTCACATGGCGAAATAATTGCAAAAAGGGAATTGTTCTTGCATGGTAAGTATTCTTCCATTGGAAGTAGTATTAATCACTAAATAATAGATAACATGAATACCTATACTACAAGGAGTTAGTATGAAACGAGCACTATTGGTGCTATGCCTGCTTGTAACAATGGCAATGGCATTTTCCACCGAAACGGTAAGATTGGGGCTGGGTGAGAACACCCTCTCCGTAATCAATTCTACAACAAGTGAAACTGTGCTGCAATACGAAATTAACCATTTCGAAAAAAGCAAAGTTCAGATTAATGGAGCTGAGTGGTTCAAGATAAACCTACCTAAAGAAGGAATCACTCAAGAAAAAGGTTTCCCGGAGCTTCCGGTTTTTAACCGAAGTGTAATCATCGATTACAGTGCCTCCATGAAGCTGAGTATTTATGATATTGAATATCAGGATTTCAAGCTTGCAATAGCCCCTTCCAAAGGCGTTATCACCCGCAACATCAATCCTGAAACAGTTCCATACACCTTTGATAGTATTTACCAGAGTAAAGGTTTTTTCCCCGAAACTGTGGCAGAACTTTCTGATCCTTACATCCTTAGGGATTTTCGTGGTGTAACTGTGAAAACCACTCCCTTTGCCTATAATCCCGATACTAAAACCCTAAGGGTTTATACCAGCTACAAGATTCGGGTGTTTACCGATGGATTTGGAGGGATCAATTCCCTTTCCCGTGCACCAGAATCTATTTCCAGAGACTTTTTACCAATTTACGAAACTCAATTTGTTAATTATAATAGCTTTCGCTATACCCCTGTAAACGATGCTTTTGGCAAGATATTAGTAATTTGTCATACTAATTACCTCACCCAGATTGCTCCTTATGTAAACTGGAAGAAGCAGAAAGGCATTACAACCGAGCTGGTGGAATGGAGCACAATAGGCACCACTGCTGCCCAGCTTAAAACTTATATTCAGAATCGCTATAATACAGATAATACCATTACCTATGTGCAATTAGTTGGTGATGCTCCGCAGATACCAACCATCATGCATGATTCTTCGGGTGGAAGTGATCCCACCTTTGCTTTGGTTGCAGGTAGCGATAATTATCCCGATATCTTCATTGGCCGTTTTTCTGCCGAAACCACTGATCAGGTAACGACTCAAGTAAACAAAGCTATTGTCTATGAACGGGATTTAACCACTACCGATACCTGGCTAAACAGAGCTTTGGGTATTGCATCTGCCGAAGGTGGAGGTTCTCAGGGCGATGATGGTGAAAGCGATATAGTTCATATGAACGGTATCCGCACAGACTTGGTTGGCTATGGTTACACAACTGTAGATCAAGTTTACGATCCGGGTGCTGCTGCTTCCACTGTTACCACAAATGTAAATGCCGGACGTGGCTTCATAAATTATGTTGGCCATGGTTCCAATACTGCTTGGAGTACCACAGGATTCAGCAATACTAATGCCACAGCCTTAATAAACGGAACCAAAACACCCTTTATTATGGACGTTGCTTGTGTAAACGGAAACTTTGTCTCTATAACCTGTTTTGCGGAAGCCTGGCTGCGTAATGCCAATGGTGGAGCAGTTGCTATGTATGCCAGCACTATTAACCAAAGCTGGAATTCACCTATGCGGGCACAAGATCATTTTACAGACCTGATGATAGCCGGTACCAAAACTACTACCGGTGGTTTATACTATAATGCCTCCTGCAATATGATGGATGTCTATGGCACTGATGGTGTGAACATGTATAAAACCTGGCACATCTTTGGTGATGCCTCCCTATCAGTTCGCACCAAAACTCCCATTGCTATGGCTGTTACACATCCCACCACATTTGTGATTGGCACATCAAGTGTTACAGTAAATACTGGGGTTGCCAATGCAAGAGTAGCTATAACCCATAACAACACTATCTATGGTGTTGCTACTGCCAATAGCAGCGGAGTGGCATCGGTTACTTTAACCAATGCTCCCACAGGAGTGGTTACCTATACTGTAACCGTTACAGCATTCAACCGGGTTACCTATGTTGGAACCATGCAACAAATTGCAGGCACGGGACCCTAT
>JAQVMI010000437.1 GCA_028703735.1 Candidatus Cloacimonadota bacterium
CACGGATATTAAGTCCATCGGCAAGTTCAGAATCCAAACCAAGCCGGAAGCGATTGTCTATATGACCACCGGCATCTTCATTATAATCATTATAAAAAGCAGCACGAGTGCGAGATTCGCCGGAAAAATCGAATTCCATGGCGTTGAGGATGCTAAGTAGCATGATAGGGATTAAGAGGATTATAACTCTTTTCATTTGTTCTCCTATTTCTTTAGTTTTTAATTTATATTTCAAACTTAACCCAGATATAGCTAAGGGGCAAGAACTATTTTACAGGTTAAGCATTGTTAAGCTTAATTCTCGTTGCATTGTTTCGATATCTTTTTGCAGATTTGGGATTATGGGCACACCTTTAGCCCGAACAGTTTGCTCTATCTCATATTCTTTCTCACCAGCTACATATATCCTGTCTTTACCGGGGAATAGCTGTGATTTTTGAAGTTCCTGGCAGATGGAAGTGGTTGTTTTCTTAAAACTATCCAGCTCGGTAAAAAACTCGATATTTATTGCCAGAAACAAATGCCCCAAGCAGTATGGAGCAGGTTTTCCCATTTCGTCCTGACCCAGCAAGCCATTCAAATAGCTTCCATCCTGTAGGGACGCACAGAGGATTTCCACCATAGTCCCAAGTCCGTAACCTTTATGGCTGCCAGAAAGTTCATCAGTTCCACCAATTGGCAGCATGGAAGCCTTCTGCTTAACCAAATCCACCAAGAGCTTATTAGTATCGGTGTAGGGCTTACCCTCCAGATCTATTGCCCATCCCTCTGGGGTTGGCTTTTCCTCGCGAGCATATTGTTCCACCTTTCCTCTTTGGGAAATTGAGGTGGCAGCATCATACAAAAATGGATAAGGAAGATTTGTGGGTGCTCCAAAACAGATGGGATTAGTCCCAAGAAGTGGTGAAACACCATTTGTGGGACAGATGGAGGGTCTGGCATTGGTGAAGGTTATGCCTATCATATTCTGGCGGGTAGCCATTTCGGCATAGTATCCGCAGATACCATAATGAGTGGAATTACGAACGGCAACACAACCCAAACCAAATTGTTTAGCCTTGTCTATGGCAGTTTGCATTGCTCTTTCACCAATCACATGTCCCATTCCATGATTTCCATCCCAAACTGCTGTGGCAAATTTATCACGAATCACGTCAATCTTGGTGTTTGGGTTTTGGATACCGGCTTTAATGCGGTCGTAATACATCTTTAAGCGTCCAATACCATGGGATTCTATGCCTTTCAGATCACTGGCAATAAGCACGGAAGAGCATATTTCGGCTTCTTCGGCAGGTACACCAATGCGTGTAAACACGGTTTGCATAAAGTTTTGCAGTAGTTCTACAGGTAAGCGTTTCATTGTTCATCTCCTTGATTATCGCGGTATATAACTGCATTTAGAGGGGGGAATCCATTGAAGTTTACAGATGAATAGCTTTGAGTGTAAGCTCCAGTGGTAAAAATATACACTTTATCCCCTGGAACAACACTATCAGGCATATGATAATGATAATGTTCGTATAGGATATCCATGCTGTCACAGGTGGGTCCTGCCAAGATTATCTCTTCGGCTAAGCCTTCTTTATCGAATAAAATCGGGAACTTTATAGATTCATCTATGGTTTCTATCAATCCCCCAAATTTGCCAATATCCAGATAAACCCATTGGTACAGGTTGTTTTTGGATTTTCGGGATATGTTTATAACCTCGGAGATTATTATACCTGCATCTGCAACCAGAGAGCGACCAGGCTCTAAAATGATGTCGGGTAGATTTTCACCAAAATCTTCCTGGATGAAGCGCAAGATTTCCTCTGCGTATTCTTTTACCGAGAAAGTGGGATCTACATAATTGGCAGGGAATCCACCTCCAATATTTATCATTTGCAGCTCTATACCTTCTTCCGCAACAGCATCAAACAAGTATTTACACCGAGCCACGGCATCATCCCATTGTCCTATATCTCTTTGCTGCGAGCCAACATGAAACGAGATTCCCCAAGGGTTAAGACCCATTTCGGCAGATTGTAATATCAGGTGATATATTGTATCTGGATGAGAGCCAAATTTGCGTGATAATGGCCAATCTGCACCGGTACCTTCTGTTAGGATTCTAAAGAATATCTTTGCTCCAGGAGCGTTTTCGGCAATATTTAGCAGATCGAATTCACTATCTGTGGCAAACAGACGTACGCCATGATCATAAAAATACTTGATATCACTTTTCTTCTTTATGGTGTTTCCATAGCTGATACGTGAAGAATCTATCCCCAAACGTAGCATCTGATCCAGCTCGTAACGTGAGGCTACATCAAAATTTGAGCCCAGGTCTGCCAGCAATCGAATAACTTCGTCTCGCGGATTAGCTTTTACAGCATAGAATATTTTGGCAAAAGGAAGGCTTCCCTGAAGTTCTTGGTATTTGGTGCGAACTAAATCCAGATCTATAACCAAGCATGGAGTAGGCAGATTAGAGGCAAAATCCTTGATCTGAAGAAATCTATCAGAATCGATATAGCGGCTTATGTTAAAGTGATATGGCTCTTTGTACACTATTACATCCTTTGGTAAAATTCTTAGCTTGCCGAATAATTTGGCTGGCAAAATATGTCAATCTTTTGTTGAGAGACGCCTCTGGCTGTTATCAAACTGGTAATGCGAATGAATTGCATGTGTCATTT
>JAQVMI010000438.1 GCA_028703735.1 Candidatus Cloacimonadota bacterium
CTTATTCGGCAGCAATTAGCAGAATTGGATGCAGAATTCAATCCCCATTTACCAGATATTAGGTTAAAATCCCCAAACTTGTAACTGTAACCAGTTGGTTCAAGCTATTTAACCTGGGCTACAGTATATACCTTCACATCGTAAATGCACACGCCTCGTGTGCAAACAGCCAATTAGCCTTCACATCGTAACTGCACACGCCTCGTGTGCAAACAGCAGAAGATTGTTCTGCAAAAGTGTAAGTGCTTTTTGATGGCGTAACTGCACACGCCTCGTGTGCAAACAGCCGAAGATTGTTCTGCAAAAGTGTAAGTGCTTTTTGATGGCGTAACTGCACACGCCTTGTGTGCAAACAGCCGAGGCGGCTGTTATTACAAGCTCTCTTTTATAACGAGTAGATCCTTTTGCCATTCCTTCCTTCGTAGCTTCAGCTTTCCTAAGCTCCGTACCCTGTAGCATCGGAATGCTACGCTACGATGTGGCACTGTAATATATAGAAAGGTAATGTGTTATATTCTGCTCTTCATTAGCTTTTGTAAAACTGGATTCCGGATCAAGTCCGGAATGACAAAAGATACTCACTCAAAATGAAAGAGAACCGAATTTTTTTACCTCAGCACCATTGCACGGATAAGCTTGCTTGTTCCATCATATTCAATCCGTAACATATAAAGTCCGCTGGAAAGCCTGTTACCCTTGCTGTCTGTTGCTTGCCAATCGAAACTGTTCTCTCCCGGAACAAGCCTGAGATCAGCCATGGTATTCACTTTCTGACCCTTCAGGTTATAAACGGAAATGCGGGCAGTAGCGTTCTTGGGAGAGTGGATAATAAGCTTAGCGTAGTCCTTTAGTGGGTTAGGATAAATTTCACAGCGGGGTATGGCAAGCTGTTCATCACTCACAGATGAAGGCAAAACTGTAAACTGTAATTGGTTACCAACCATTGAACCTGGCTGGAAACAGGCATAAGCCTGAACCGTATGAGTGCCAACCGCATAACCAATTGTGTCTTCCGGAGTACTGATACCATGCACAACCGTGTGTGTAACGGTTTCTCCGGGATCAAGGCTGAAAACATCAGGATATTCCATATACATGAAGATACCGGGGCTATCATCCACGTTCAGCATAAAGAGGGGATGAAAGGTGAAATCCCGCGTCCACAGGTAAGGATTGGGATTGGAGATGGTTAACAGACAGCTAACCGTATTTACGTTAACTTCGCTTAAAGCCAGGCTCCAGGTTAAATCCGATATTTCTTCCAGATGCGTTCCAGCCCAAAATTGCGTGCTGTTGCCAACCGGGGGGTTATTGCCAAATAGCATATATGCTTGGGCAGTATGGTAACCGGTGCTGTATATAGTCTCGCTGTAATGTGATACCGGATATTGATAACTCTGGTGGGCAGAGATGTTCAGAATGGAAAATACTGGCAGGTAAAACATCGAAGAATATGCGCCATCCACCCTTATATCTGCAAATGTGGCATAGGGAAACTGCATACTCCAATCCTGATCGTGATAATTTGTCAGGGTTAAGATGCCTTCCACAGATTGAGATCCAACATCAGTAATTTCAAACTGATAGGCAAGATTTTCCAAACCGGTAATCTGAGCCTGCAAAGTAAACGAGAATAAAATAAACAGGGCTAACAGCAAATACTTCATGATTCTTCTCCTTATCTAAAAGGTGTAAGCTTAGTTAGTCTATGGACAAGATAATCTTTATTATCTGCTCTGTCAAGTACGAAAGTTTATAACAATCATGCCCCTAATCTGTGTAACTATCAACATTAGTAACATTATGATCTGAGGGTATAAAAAATGAGGGTATGGCACACAATTCTCTGCTTGACAGATACAAAACCCCCGCTTTATTGTGAAAACTGAGAGGTGAATCATGAAAGAAAAGCAAAGCGATTTAGGTGAGATGTGGGATGCAGAGGCATTGCAGGAAAAGTTTACGCAAAAACTGAAAGAAGCCGAAGCCGGAGATTTGCAAGCACAGATATTTGTTGCCTGGGGTTACTTCTATGGAAGCGGGACAAAGCAGGATTATGCAGCCGCTATTCCCTGGCTGAGGAAAGCCGCAGAAAGAGATAACGACCGCGCCTGGTTTTTACTTGGCTGCTGCTATTCCGCTGGCTTAGGCGTTGAACCTGATATAGCGGAAGATTATGCCTGTTTTAAAAGAGCTGCTGATCTTGGGAATTGTAACGCCATTGGGATGATTGCAATGCATTATGAAACCGGCTATTACGTTAAAGCAGATAGAACCAAAGCAGTGGAACTGTATAAGCAAGCCGCAGAAAAGGGCGATGGCTTCTCTCAATTTGCGCTGGGTTGTTCTTATCGTGAGGGTGAGATGGTACCCAAGGACGAGAAAAAAGCATTCTATTGGTTCAAAAGAGCCGCAGAAAACGGAGAATCAGATGCATACAGCTTTGTGGGGGATTGCTATCTAAATGGGACCGGGGTTAAACAAAGCGATCAGAAAGCCATATCCTGCTATCAACAAGGGGTGGAACACAATGATCTCATATCCATAAGAACCCTTGCCGAATGCTATTACTTCGGAATCGGAACTCCCATAGATACTCCCAAAGCTATCAAACTGCTTGAAATACTGGCAGAAGAAGGCTATGCAGACGCAAATCAGAGACTGGGAGAATTGTAT
>JAQVMI010000034.1 GCA_028703735.1 Candidatus Cloacimonadota bacterium
TGGAAACTTCACCGCATTCCCACAGAGAATTTTTTGAACAAACACAAAGATCATTGCCCCCGCCTGATTATTCAATACGCCACAGAAAAAATGGATCCGGATAAAAAAGCACATTTTGCCAAAACAAAAGTGCCCAACTCTCAAAATAGATTTAACAAAAAGAATAAGGATAGACACCAGCAACATACTGGAGCAGATCCCGTTAGAAAGGTTACCAAGAACGACACAGCACCTCGAAAAAAGGTGGAAACGCATACTCCTAAACCAAAAGCATTAAAACCAAACAGGATAAAGCCATGAAAACTACATTCCTAATCTTGATACTCCTGCTTCCCTTGTTCGTTATTGCCGAAAACATTAGTTTGGATATCCCCTTACCACAAGATGTTTCAAAGTTTGAAACGGGAGATTTCGGTAGTCTGGGTTTGGGTACTATATCCAGCCCTGGCACTGCACAACTTCCGGTAAAAAGTATAAATGTTCTCCTGCCTCCCGGGGCAGAGCTTGTTTCCTGGCAGATTACTCTCTCTGCGGCGATATCTGTTGCGGGGAAAGCTCCTAAGCGTAATTCCGCATTTTCCAATGGCGACAGAATACTATCCTCCGATATCAGAAAAGATAGTATTTCGCCTTATAGTTTCTTAGGTTTACGTAAATGGGGAGATCTGAACTATGCTGCATTTTATGTATTACCTGCCACCTGGAATGGTGAAGCATGGCAAATTAGCAGTTCTTGCCAAGTTAGTGTGGATTATAGCGTAGTAAGCACCAGCTCAAACCGGATTCCACCTACCTTTATGGAACATAGTTTTTTTGCCAATCCGCAAGATATGGATCGCTGGTATGCAAGATCATCAGATAGAAATTATGATGTTTTGGTAATTTCTACTCCTGCGCTTTATGCTCAGCTTGCTACCTGGGTATCCTTTAGAGAATCCCAAGGTTTAGTTGTAACATTTACAGATATTGCCACAGCTTTAAGCACCGGTATTGGTGGCACCGAAGAAGCTAAGCTACGCAGCTACTTACGAAATGAGTATCTTGGTAATTCTTTTAGTTACCTGTTATTGGTAGGTGATTATAACACCGTTCCCACTGCTTTCCTAACCCCCGAGCCAGATGGTTTCGAAACGGTTCCCTCAGATTTCTTCTTTAGCGATCTTAGCAGCAATTGGGATAGCGATAATGATGGCAAATTGGGAGAATACTCCACAGGTTTTATGAATCAGGATTACGAAGTGGATTTTACTCCTGAAGTTTTTGTGGGTAGAATTTCCACCAATAGTAGCTCTCAAGTGGCAAACATTGCCAGCAGGATTGTGGCTTTTGAACAGAGCAGCGCAGCCTGGAAAAACAAGAACCTGTTTCCAGCAGCATATTCAAACTATAATGGTGAGCCCGAACCACTAATGCCAGCCACCGATAGTGCCACTTATTCAGAATTTTGCATAAACACTATACTACAAGATCAGCCCAATACAACCCTTTACGAGCAGTTAGGGGTGGTTCCATCCTATCCCAGCAATTATCCTCTTAGCTACGAAGCATTGCAGCAATTACTTAACACAGAAAGCTGGGGATTCGTGAATTGGAGTGCTCATGGCAGTTCTTCTTCCTCAGCTCGCAAAATCTGGATACAAGATTACGATCTGGATAATATACCCGATAGCGAGGAGATGACCTGGATGAATTTGGTTAACCGCCAATCATTTGATAATCTTACCAATACAGATGGCACAGTGATATTTGCTGCCTCCTGCTATAATGGGATGATAGATTCTGATAATGCCAGCTTGGCAGAATATGCGTTAATCAAAAAGGCTGTGGGGGTAATTGGAGCTACGAGAACAGGTTGGTATAAAGTTGGATGGTTGAATCCTGGTTGGGGCGGGCTTTCCTCTTACAATTATCATTTTGTGGAAAACTATCGCCAAAACAAAACCAGCCTCGGAGCAGCACATGCTTATACCAATCTCTTGCATAGCCAGTTTTATATGTTTGGAGATCCAATTGATGCCGGAGGCATAATTTATCCTGAACTGCAAAATATTTATACTTATCTGCTCTATGGCGATCCCTTGGTGGGCTACACACCGGATGCTAACCTGCCCAATGGAGAGATATTGGTTTGGGAACCTAATGGCAATAGTGGTTTACCTGTGGTTAATGCGCTAAGACAATCTACCGGCATGAATGTGATTTACTCCGACAAATTGATTACTGACTATAACTATCTTAGTAATTTTGAGGCTGTGTTCTGTCTGTTTGGGCAAAGTGATGCCAGCTTTCCCACTCCCCAATCCTTCGAGTACGGATATCTAAATAGTTACCTTGCAGGAGGGGGGAAACTGTATCTGGAACCCTGGATTGCGCAGGATCCCACAGACGATTTTTGGACAAAATTTGGCACAAATGCCCCTTATCCTGGTGTTGCGCACATAGAAAGTATCGTTCACCCCGTAAGCGAAAATATCTGGCAATATGCATATCCTGATAATTCGGTTAGTATTCTGGAACCCAATTCTGCCAATGCTCATACTATCTTTATCGCCCCTGGTAATGAATTGACCGATTCCAATGTGGCAATCTGGAATACAAACGGGAACTATCGCACTGTAACCGCCTCCTTTAATCTTTGTGGAGTGCTTGGTGAGGACAATAACCTTACAGATATGATCAGAATTATTTGTGACACCTTAAATGTAAACACCCTAAACCCTGTAAGTAATCAAGATCCAGAATCAACCCCAGCCATGAATATATTTAGCATTTATCCCAATCCCGGCAAGGGTTTCGCAAATATCCAAATCAGCCTAAGCAAAAATGAACCGGTAGAAATTGAAGTTTACAACATGAGAGGACAAAAGGTAAAAACCCTTATACAATCAATTATGAGCAAGGGAGAACACCAAATTCTATGGGATGGCAAGGATGAAGGAAACAGGAAATGCAGCAGTGGAGTGTACTTTATGAAGCTACGCACTGGATCTGAGCTACAATGCAAAAAGCTTCTGTTGCTGCAATGATAAGCAGATTGTGCTTGACAACCAAGGTTTTAGCGGCTATCCTGTTTTTAAGGAACCACTAATTGTCTTGGGGAGAAATGATGCCGGAAAAAAAGCAACTAAAATTCATCATTAGTGCTTTGAACTTAATGAAGGTTAACCGATACAAGAACTATAAAGCCAATATTGTTATCAATATTGAGCGCAAGAACTTCATTGTAAAAACTGCTGATAGTTCTGAGGAACTGCTGGAAGCATTACGCCTGCGGCATGACGTATTTATCACCGAATTGCTAAAAAGAAAGAAAAAATCTGGCATTGATAAGGATAGATTTGATAAAGCCTGTGACCACTTGATTATAATAGACAAAAGATGCAATAAGATTATCGGAACTTATCGTTTGCAATCCTCTCTTTATACCAGAAAATGGTACACTGCCACAGAGTTTCACATGAGGCAGATTAAGCGTTTGCCAGGTAATAAACTGGAGCTTGGCAGAGCTTGTGTTCATCCCGATTTTCGAAATGGAGTAACCATATCTTTACTTTGGGAAGGCATCAGAGCCTACATAACTGCCAGTGAAAGCAGTTACCTGTTCGGATGTTCCAGCATTAAAACTATGGACAAAGAAGAAATTAGACTTATATACTACTACCTTAAGCAAAATGGACACATTTCTGATGATCACCGTGTACGCCCTAAAGGTAAGTTTAAGGTACCGGGATTAAAAAAACATGTGAAAAGACAACCTATCCAAATAGAGAATATCGAGCATAATTTGATGAGAGACAAAATACCTCCTTTACTAAACTCTTATCTTAGAGTGGGTGCTAAAGTTTGCGGAATTCCTGCTATGGATAAAGGCTTCAAATGTATAGATTTTTTAACTTTGATGAACGTTGCGGATCTTGCCGAAGCACGTAAGCGCAAAGATGATACTGAGTAAACTATTTACCCTCTTACGCAAAACATGGCACTTCTTCTGGCATCTTAGCTTGGTGGCAGATTTCTTTTTGCATGCACTGTTTATTCGCTTGCTGAATCACAATCCCATAATATTACGTCAGAAGCAGGTACATAATACAAACAGGATTAGCAAGAAATTCCTGAAAGCTTTCGGAATAACGCTAAAAATAAACCATCCGGAACGGCTGAAACAGCTAAGCGGACAAAGCTATCTGGCAGTGGCAAATCACGTTTCCTACACCGATATTATTCTGCTTTCCTCCATAGAAAACTATGCCTTTATAACTTCAGTAGAGATGGGGAATAATCCCTTTTTAGGCAACATAACCAGAGAAGGGGGCTGCCTTTTTACCGATAGGAAAAAGTTTGTTTCCCTACCCAAGGAAATTGAAAAATTCGCCGACACCATAAAACAAGGATTTAAAGTTATGCTTTTTCCAGAGGGAACCAGTACTAACGGAGAGACTGTAAAAGAATTTCGCAAATCTTTGTTTCAAGTAGCAATTCTGGCAGATTGCCCGGTGCTGCCCTTCTGTGTGAAATATCTTAGCCTGGATGGCAAAATTATCGATTCAGCTAACCGTGATATCTTATGCTGGTACGGAGATATGGATTTTGCTCCACATTTCATGAAGCTCTTAGGACACACCATAGAGGTTGAAATCGATGTGTTAGAGCCAGTATATGCCCCGCACAAAATAGTGCGCCAGGAGCTATCAAACGGCGTTTATTCGCAAATTATGGATTGCTATCATAAAAATCAGCCTACACTGAAGCATCTTTCATCTTAGCCTATTGTAAGCACATATTTCTACAATAGGCAATATATATCACACTAATATCTTTAACAGGAGAAAACATGAAGTCCAAAAACAACAACCGCCTGCAGCTTGGGAAAGTAAATTTCTTGCTACTTGCCCTTGCCGCAATTTTGCTAATAGTGGGATATTTCATTATGTCACTAAACGAAATAGTAATCTCACCCATCCTATTAGCCATAGTTTATGTGATTATTATCCCCTTCGCTTTGCTATATCAACCTAAACAACAATAACATGCCTCTACTATCTGAAGAAGCTCTGGTTAGGCTTAATAAGTTCCAATTAACGGCAAAAAGCATCGTGGAAGGGTTTCTGGTTGGTTTGCACAAATCGCCATACCATGGATTTAGTGCAGAATTTTCGGATCATCGTCAATATAACCAGGGCGAGCCACTTAAAGATCTTGATTGGAAGATATTGGCAAAAACTGAGCGTTATTATGTGAAGCGTTACGAAGAAGAAACTAATTTACGCAGCTACATCTTGCTGGATCATAGTAAATCTATGTTCTATGGTTCTGCGGCAAGCACCAAAATAGACTATGCTACCAGGCTTGCGGGTGCTTTAGCCTGGCTGATGATCTCGCAGAAAGATGCAGCAGGGCTGTATACTTTCAATACTAAAATCACTGCAGCCTATCCACCGAAAGCAATTCGCAGCTATACAGCTCAGCTTTTTACAGCTTTACTAAATTTGGAAGCAGTATCAGAAACAGATATTTTAACTCCCCTCCACCAAATTGCAGAACTTATTAGAAAACGCAGCTTAGTTATTTTGATTAGCGACTTACTGGATGATCCTGAAAAGATTATGGCAGCCCTTAAGCATTTTCGCACCAGAAATCACGAGGTATTAGTGTTTCACATAGTAGATGCGCAAGAGCAACTATTTGATTTTAAGAGAGAAACACAATTTGTAGATAGTGAGACAGGAGAGAAAATTACGGTATCCCCCTGGCAAATCCGCAAGGAGTATCAAGAAAATTACAATTCCTTTTCGTTGCAGTTGAAACAAGAATGCCATAAGCATAGAATCGAATACACCGAGGTGAACACCTCTACACCCTTGGAAGACCTATTGCTAAAATACCTGATTCAAAGGAAAAGAGGTTAAGAGAATGAAAGTAAGAGTGCTTGAATCTGCTTATATTGAACAAGAACTCTTTGCCGCTATTCAAAGCATAAGCTTCAACCCTGATCCGGACATCAAATTCTGCCTTCAAAAAGCCCTTGATAACGAAACATCACCTCTTGCCAAGGACATCCTGATGTGCATGCTACAGAATCTTAAAGCTGCTGCAACAGATAGAATCCCCTTATGCCAGGATACTGGTAGCTTGGTAGTGTTTGCAGATATTGGCTGCAAACTCCAAATCCTGGGAGATTCCCTTCCAATAATAGTAAACAATGCCCTAAGAAGGGCTACATCTGAGCTGTACCTTAGAGCCTCGATGCTTAAAGACCCTTTGTTTTCGCGTATAAACACGGGTGATAACACACCTGCCTTTTTTCACTGTCGCATAAACCCGGGAGATTCGCTAAAGCTAAAAATAGCCCAAAAGGGTGGAGGTGCCGAAAACATGAGCCGTCTTAAAATGTTTACCCCTGCCGCCAGTGAAGCAGATATTATTGACTTTGTGGTGGAAACCGTTCTGCTTGCCGGAGCAAAAGCCTGCCCTCCTCTGGTAATTGGAGTTGGCATTGGGGGAAATTTTGAAACCTCTGCCATAATGGCGAAAGAAGCTTTGTTGCAGCCACTGCTAATGCATAATCAGGATTTAAACTATGCGAACTTGGAGGAGAAGATGTTAAAAGCAGTAAACAATACCGGCATAGGAGTTCAGGGTATGGGGGGTAATTATACAGCCTTTGCAGTCCACATTTTGGAACAGCCCTGCCACATTGCCTCATTACCCGTGGCGGTTAACCTTCAGTGCCACTCTCATCGTCATATTAGTATCGAGCTTTAACCACAATGAATATCCAGAAATTGGTTTTGCCACTATCTTTGCAGGATATTAGCCAGCTTAAACAAGGAGACAAGGCTTTGCTTACCGGAATATTACTAACAGCACGCGATGCTGCTCATAAACGGTTAGCAGAGTGTATTAGTAACAAGCAAGAACTTCCCTTCGATTTACGCGAGAGTACAATTTTCTATTGTGGACCAAGCCCAACCCCTGATGGTAAAATATGCGGAGCTGTAGGACCCACCACAAGTTCCAGGATGGACAAATGGACACCCCTACTATTGGAACATGGGCTTAGAGCTATGATTGGCAAGGGAGAAAGAAGTGAAGCAGTTCAAAATGAAATCAGAAGAATGGGTTCAATATATTTTGTAGCAGTGGGAGGAATTAGCGCATACTTGACAAGGCACATTGTTTCATGTGAAACATACCTATGGGAGGAGCTTGGTACTGAGGCAATATATAGACTAAGGGTTGTCGATTTCCCTGTTTATGTAAGTATAGTTTGATTACCTGAACCATCTAACAGATATATTCTTCAAATAGTCTCAGGCATTCTTTAGTGCGGATTTGTATAGCTTAAATTTCTCGCTTAATCCCTTGTCAGCCAAACTCAATATTTGCACTGCTAATAATGCGGCATTCTTTGCTCCTCCAATTGCCACACAAGCTACAGGAACACCTGCCGGCATCTGCACAATCGAATACAGGGAGTCAATACCGTTCAGAGCACCCGAAGCCAATGGCAACCCAATAACAGGTAAACATGTATGGGCAGCTACTACTCCAGGTAAATGAGCAGCGAGTCCCGCAGCAGCAATAATAACCTTTATTCCCTCAGATTCCGCATTTTTGGCAAGTAGCGCAGTGTTTTCGGGATCGCGATGAGCGGAAGAGATGTGTAAATCATGTTTCACGTGAAACAGATCTAAAATCTCAACCGCTGGAGCGATTTTTTCGATATCGCTTTTGCTGCCTAATATTATTCTTACGCTAAGCACTATTTGCTGGATTGCTCTGGGATTATGGTAAGTGATTTATGGATTGCTGTAGCATCTTCGGCAGTAGAAAAACTTTCCAATACTTCTGCATTCATAATAAGTTTAGAGATGTAGGACAGTGAAAATAAATGCTGTTTGTCGTTGTGTAACAGTAACATAAAGAATATATTAACCGGTTTATTGTCTGGGGCATCAAAATCAACTGGCTCAGCAGAGCGACCAAACAAGATGCTGGGTGCTTTGATCTTAGATGGGTGCAAATGTCTGGGATGTAACAAAGCCACACCGTTGCCTATGGCAGTGGAAATAAGCTCTTCTCTGGCAACCACAACTTCATAAAGCCAGCGAGCATCGCGTACAAGTTTCAGGTCCTTAGCTTTCTCACTTAAAATACGAATCGAATCGTATTTATTTTCGGCAGAGAAATCTAAAAAGATGTTCTCGGGACGCATGTATTCTTCAAAGTGGCAAATCACGCGTTTTAGAGCTAACATCTTTTCGTCTGTTTCGTTTAAATTCTCCAGCCATTCATTAAGTGAGTCCTCATCAATCTTCACATTTTTTCCTACGAGTTTGCTTTCAAACAATCCCGTAGCGATCATTTCCTGCACTACTCTGTCGGATACCTTTAACTTCTTGGCAGCGTCAGCTTTAGACAAGAATTTCTTTGCCATTGATACCTCCATATCGTTAGGTTTTTAGCTATATTTATATCCTCTTGCAAGGTTTAACTTGACAAGTAAGCAAGCTTTTTTTGGATATGGCTTTATGGTCAAGAGATTTATTTTCCCAGCTCTGCTTTTACTAATTCTGAGCAGTTGTTTTTACTCGGTTTATTCGAATGCTTACCCTCATTTAAAGAATATTAGGGTCTTGGCTTTCGAGAATCGCAGCAGCGAATTTGCGCTTGGTGACAAGCTACTAACCAATCTAAGTAACGAAATTCGCAATGATGGACGGTTAAAGCTGGTTACCCGCGATCCTGATTGCACCCTGGAAGGGGCAGTAACCCTATTTACGGAAAAGGTGTACAGCTATGATGCAGCAAATCAGGTTCAGGATTACCAGCTACAGATGAATGTAACAGTTACATTTACAGATCTGATTAATAACCAGGTTCTTTACGAGAATAAGAATCTGGTGTTGACAGAGCTTTATGCCATCGCAGAAGGTGGCACAGCAAAATTTAAAACAAAAGAGGAAGCTATAGATGAGCTCATCGTTAAACTCTACCAAAACATCCTCCAAAACAGCCTCGAAAACTGGTAATTCTGTGCGCTTAAACCGCTATCTGGCAGATTGCGGTTTGGGTAGTCGCAGAAAAGTGGAGGCTTTGATTACATCAGGCAGAGTTAAGCTGAATGGCGTTCTCTGCACCGATTTATCAATTCAGATAAACTCTGAGAAAGACAGCGTGGAATTGGATGATAAACCTGTTTCGGCAAACAAGCAAAAAGTGTATATTATGCTTAACAAGCCCAGGGGATATGTTGTTTCCCAAAGTGATGAATTAGGTCGTGAAACCGTTTACAAACTACTTCCGGAAAATGCCGGCAATTTGGCTTATGCTGGACGCCTGGACAAGAATTCTGAAGGGCTATTGCTTTTTACTAACGACACTTCTTTGATAAACCTGTTAACCCACCCAAGCTACAAAGTGCAAAAGGTTTATAAAGTGGATATCAGCCGTCCTTTAAAGAAAAAGGAGCTGGATAAACTGCGTAGCGGTGTAGAAATAGAAGGTGGCATTACACATGGTGCAGGAGTTTTTGTGAAGCAGGAAACAGAGGGTTCGATGAGCCTGAAGATGGTTATTGGCGAAGGGCGTAAAAGGCAGATTAGGCAGATGGTGGAAGCTGTGGGTGCCAAGGTAAGGATGCTAAAGCGTTTGCAATTTGGTCCTTTGAAGCTGAAAGATTTGCCTACCGGACGATGGCGTTACCTGGAACCTGGAGAGGTAAGAGCTTTATTCAGCGAAAAGAAAAACATAGATAAGAAACAGCCTGGAACAGAAACCGCAAAGTATTAAACAAGGAACGGATAGATGAAATTAGCACTAATTGGCTTACCAAAAACCGGCAAAACCACCATATTCAATGCACTTACACGCAGCGAGCATAATACAGATAAATATGCCCCTACAGCAACAGAAGCTTATATCGGAATGGTGCAGGTAGCAGATGATAGGATTACTCGCTTAGCAGAGCTGTATAAGCCCAAGAAAACCATTTATGCCACAATAGAGTATCATGATTACCCGGGAATCTTTGCTAAAGAGGGTGATACTGCAGATAATGCCATGCTTTCCGAAATAAAAGGTGCCGAAGCTTTTGTAATCGTGCTGCGAGGATTTGCGGATGAAGAATTGGATAGTTTATGCAGTTTGGGAGATCCAGAGGCACAATTAAGGCGGATAGAAGAAGAGATGATGTTGCACGATTTGATTGTGGCAGAAAAACGTCTCGAAAAGATTGAATTGGGTTATAAAAGAGGTATCCGCACTTCTGCAATTATTTCGGAAGAAAAGGCTCTGCGCGAGATTTGCGCTCAGCTTCAGGATAACAATCCTTTGCGTTCTTTGGATTTACCACCGGATGAAGAAAAAGCAGTGCGTGGATTCCAGTTCTTTTCTGCCAAGCCCATGTTGATCCTGATAAATTGCACAGAAGATAGCGTGGCTGCCTGGGATGATACAATCGAAAAACTCCAATCACGCGGTTACAGGTCTTACGCTATTGCCGGCAAGTTCGAAGAAGAGCTTAGCAGGCTGGATAGCGAGGAAGCCGAAATGTTTATGACGGATATGGGCATGACTGAATCCATTCGTGACCGTTTAACTCACTGGAGCTATCAGCTTATGGGATATATAAGCTTCTTTACCGTAGGTGCCGATGAAGTAAGAGCCTGGACATTGGAAAGCGGTGATAATGCTGTGGCAGCAGCGGGTAAGATTCATTCCGATCTGGCACGGGGGTTCATTAGGGCAGAATGTTTTAA
>JAQVMI010000439.1 GCA_028703735.1 Candidatus Cloacimonadota bacterium
AATTAGTAAAGGCATACGGTGATGAATACTTTCCAGCTCTTTGGCTGCAGCAGTGGTAATAATTCCCAAAGATGGTATGTAGCTTCCATCCGCTCCATACCATGCATCATAAATAGCTGCAAGATATATTAGATCGCCACTGCCATCACAGATAAAAAAGGGTTGCTTATCTGTGCTGCGCCATTCGTAATAACCATTGGCTGGAACTAAGCAGCGTCTGCGAATAAAAGAAGCTTTGAAGCTTGGCTTTTCCAGAATACTTTCGCTACGCACGTTAATTAAGGCGGAAGCAGGAATCTCCTTCATCCAGGATGGAATTAAACCCCATCTAAAAAAGCCGGCATAACGAACCGAGCCCTGCTCTACAACAGCGGATACTGTGTTTGTAGGTGCCACATTGTAATTCAGTTCTATCTGTTCGGAGCTTTCCTTCAGGTTCAGTTCATCCTGCAATTTCTTTAGCTGCTTGTGCACAATAACCTGTGCGAATCTTCCACACATCCATTTTCTCCTTTGAAGTTGACAAGATTTGTGATAGCGGGATTTCTTGCAACAGATTTTTTTCGCACTTAATTTGCGCAAACAGGCAAACAAGGAGTAACCATGCAAAACAGCGATATCGATATTGTGATGGATAGATTGGCACAGCACTTCACCACAGTGAAAACTCCCATAGTAGATTTGGTTCAAGCCACAACCCAAGAGCCTTTCAAGGTTTTAGTTGCCACAATACTTAGTGCCAGAACAAAAGACAGCACCACTGCCAAAGCTGTAACAGAGCTTTTTAAATATGTGAACAAGGCAGATGATTTTAACAAGCTAAATGCCGAAGAATTGGATTCCATAATCTATCAGGTTGGCTTTCACCGTGCCAAAACCAAGCATTTGTTACAGCTTCCCGAAGTGTTGAACCGTTTGTTTGAGGGAGCTGTTCCCAGCGAAATTGAAGACCTGTTATTATTACCCGGGGTAGGAAGAAAAACTGCCAATTTGGTTCGGGCAGTAGCATTCCAAAAACCCGCTATCTGTGTGGATATACATGTGCACCGCATCTGCAATAGGTGGGGTTACATAAGCACCAAAACACCTTTCGAAAGCGAAATGGCATTACGCAATAAACTCCCCGAAAAGCATTGGTTAAATATAAATTCCTTCGTGGTAGCTTTTGGGCAAAATCTCTGCACACCCCGCAAACCTCACTGTACTATCTGCCCCATTAGCGAATTTTGTGCTCGGGTAGGGCTGAATTCGCTTGCTTAATAGCTAAAAAAAGCAATTTGCTTGACTTTTAGGCAAACTAAAAAAGCTTGTCCTAAACGCATAAGAAACAGACACAGGAGTCCTTTGATGAAGTATCTAATTATTATTGCCCTACTTAGCTGCCTATCTGCCTTTGCTTTTGCCGAAACTGCTGCTAACCCTATGCAGGAATACTTGCAAGACCCTTCTTCCCGCAGTTTTCAGCAAGCCGTAAACGCCTTAAGCGAATCTGCGGAAATGGGATCAGAGATTAATAAAACTAAGTTAAACTTAGCTTACATAGCAAATTATGAAGCAGATAGATTAATCTCGGAGCTGGTGTCAATTGCAGATTCCTTGGCAGCAGGAGAAAGATTTACCCTGGCAAACATCCTGCTTAGCAGGGAAGATTATGCCACATCCATTGTGATTTACGAAAGCCTGAATAAAGAATTTCCCAAATGGTCTTGCGCCTGGCGTCACAAGGGTGAAGCACTATATAAAAGCCGGGATTATGCCTCTGCTGCTGTATCTCTGGAGCAGGCAATAGCCACCAATGAAGAACATTACGATGCCTATGTGTGGATGGCGATGACCCTTAACAAACTGGAACGTTACCCCGAAGCTTTAAAGAATTTGGAGCAATCCATGCTGCTATCCGATAGCGAAGAGGATGGTGGTGATGAAGAGTTTTCGGAGCAAAGCCTAAAAGAGCTTTATCTGGAATTACAGCAAAAGATTAAATAAGAGCCTATATATTAAGCAGCACCAGGCTTATTATCAACAGTATCCAAAGTGCTACATCCCTTAGGGTTGCCTTTTTCTTCCAGATTACCATATCGCTGATAATGCTTAGCAGCACTATGCACACAGCCACAATTGGATATGCCAAAGTAGCGGGAATGCTATCCAAACCCTTAAGAAAGAACACTGTGGATAAGCGGTTTGGAATACCCAATCCACAACCCAGCAGAATGCTTTTGCAGGGAATACTTATGCGCATCCCAATTATTGTTAGCAAGGTGAAAACAAACGCAGAAGTAAATACAATATAGATAAATACAGATTCTCCGCCACTGCCAAACTCCTTAAACAGCTTCAGGCTGGCATCGGTTAAACCAGAGATAACAAATAAGCCAATAATCCACAGCAGGTTACGCAATTCCCTCAGGTTCGCCTTCAAACCAAAGGCTGCAATTCCCAATCCTATCCCTGCAATATTCCAGGCAGAAAGGCTTTCCCGGAAGAGCACAAGTGCCAGAACAACAGGAACAATCATGGCAATACGCATCACACCCACAGAAAGAGATAGCCCGTTAAAAACAATACTGCGCTGATACACCCAAAAGTTAGTTAAAAACAGCAGACCGGTAAGCACCCCAAAACCCAGATCAAAGCCGGAGGGAAGCGCTACACTTCGGGGCAGAGAGATGA
>JAQVMI010000440.1 GCA_028703735.1 Candidatus Cloacimonadota bacterium
TGATAGCCATATCCCTGATCAATTACATCCCAGATTGAATCTGCTCCAATGCTGTGGATGGCTGTTTCCCATCCACCACTGGTATTAATAAAGAAATCTTTGAGGTTTGAGGACAAGCTTTCCAAACTGATCCCTTCGTCCTGATATGGATCAAGATTTGTATTAATATAAGACTGCACCTTGCTTCTCGCAACTTGGGGATGTATACCAGACCCAAGGGAAGAGACCAGATCTCGAAAAATATGGCAACCTTGATCATAACCCTGCTGAAAGCAGCTATAGATAAAATCCGAATCAAACTGCATTGCGGACATCATTCCTCCCAAGGGCTTAAAGGGCTTGATTTCAAGGATATTGGCGTAAGGAAAGCTACTCATCAAATCATAAGGTGTAGAAGCCCCTTCGATATTGACAACAATGATCAGATCAAGATTTTGGTCATGAATAGGTCGGACGGGGATGTTGTCCACACAGCCTCCATCGTAGTAATGCATGCCGTTTAGCTTGACTGGAGGTAGAGCCAGAGGTATTGCAGAACTGGCAAGCAGGGCTTTCTTGCAATGCATAAGATCAGTTATGGCATTTACTCTGAAGTATTTTGGCCTATGCTCCATAAATTCATAGACACAAACATGAAATGAAGGATAGTAATTTTTGCCATAGTCAATATCTCGGCTTGCCAGCGTGATCAATTCATCTATCCCAGCATTGGAAAACAAACCCAGTGATTTGTTTCTGCGATACAGTGTTCCCATGAAACCACTTGCCAAATCCAGAGATACACCACCCAAAGAATTGGACAGAGGCATCCAGTCCATGAATAGATTAGTTTGAGATGACGCTGCTGAGTCTGTCTGCATAGCTTCTTGGGAACGGAAGAACTTTGATTTATCAACTTGATGCATCCACACATATTCTGCAGATTCATAATCACAGTAGCTGAACATAAATCCATTCAGAGCACCCACGCTGGAGCCAGATACAGCTATGACCTGCCTGCTGAGCTCATATTCTTCCATTGCTTTCCAGATACCCAGTTGGTAAGCACCTTTGGCACCGCCACCCGATAGGACAAGACCGAGTTTTAAGTCCTTCACTTGTATATCTCCGTAATTCCTTTTGCTTCATCTTTTATCAGATTAATTAACTCCTCCGGCTCCAGCACCTTCACCTTCGCACCATAACTCAGCACAAACTTCTTCATCTCACTCAGGGAGTTTGCAGGCATTTCCAAAATAATGGAGTTATCCGGTAGCCTATCAAGCTTCTGTTGCGGATGCCAGATGCGTTCCGCAATGTAATCTGCTGTGGGTGGATAAAACTGCAATTTCACCTGAAAAACATCCCCCGTATATATACCAAAGCCACTATTGAAATAGACATCAGAATCAAAGGCTACTTCATCCTGCGGGCTATCGGAAACTACCAGGGATTCAATTCTATTGATAGCAAAGACAATAACCTGGTCGATCTTTTTGTAGTAGCCAGCCAGATAGAAATTGTGATTGAAATATTTGATACTTAGGGGAGATACTTCCTTATGGCTATGTTTCTGGTTTTGGACGCTGTAATAATTGAATGCCACTTTTTTGTAGTTCAAAATGGCTTTGATTAGCTGGCTGAGGTTTTGATTCATTTCTTCCGAACCTGGCACCACTCCCGTACTATCACTAATCAGAGCTTTTTGCACATCCCGATAGAATTTCAGGATCGACTTGTCGAGATTGCTATCTATTTTGTGTAGCAGATTTTTGATGGGTTCAGAGCTGACCAATCCAGATTCCTGCCACAATTTGGAAGCCAAAGACAGATTTAGGATATCATCGTAAGTTAAAGAGTAATCGGGCAAACGATAGCCTTTGGTAAAGTAATAAAACACTTGATTTTCCCGCTCTGCATCCTGATCCTCATAGAGGGGAAATCCACAGGTGGATAGATTGGTGATGTCCCTGGCAATAGTCTTCTTTGATACGCCAAATTCCTTTGCCAATTCTCCCTTGGAAACGCCTGTAAGCCTATTCTGATTTATCAGATGCAATATATGCCATTGGCGGTATAATGCCTGGTTACGCATATTCTATCATCCTGGCATCACAACAAGCAGGTAATGTTGCATTCCAGAAACAACAGGCTATAATAGCCAAAAACGGGATAAATCCAGCCTTCCGATATGTGTGCAACAGTCTTTCTAATATATTGCATTTATGCTTCTTAGATATAGGCATCATCTTAAAAACTCCTAAACATGAAATCTCATAATTTGCATGATAAACCACTCTATGGACAGATCAGGGGAATAGCCTTTAATATCATTGCGCTAAACCTGGCGCGTTGCATAGTTAACATTGGATACATAGATAACCAATCCTTTCTATCTTATAGAACCACACTTCTTGCCTGGGGCTCAACCGTTGATTAGATAAAAGCATATAGTTTCTGATGACAGCCTTGACCAGTTCTGATCGTCATCATACTATGCTTGAATCTCTCATGTTTTTGTTGAGTCTTCGGCGTTAGTGTAAAATCCACCTACTTGATTCTTAGGTTGTGTGAGAACATCTTTTCTTGTTCCCGCCTGTGACACTCTATACATTATTTCACGACTGATTCCATTGTTTTCATCTATTCATTACAAGTCAAGATAATTATTAAAAATGACCACAAAAAAA
>JAQVMI010000035.1 GCA_028703735.1 Candidatus Cloacimonadota bacterium
TTTATGTGAACTTTTTATTATCACCTGCCATCCCTAATGGACTTGGTTTAGAGGATTTATCCTGCCCGCCGGGTTAAAACCCGACGATTAAACCTTTCGTCCCGATAGGACTAATGTCCACAGATGATAATAGAAACTGCTGTATACCTTCACAACCTGTAGGAAAGAGGAATTCCAAAACCCCGAAACCCTTTGCCAGCATAAAAGGTGAAAAACGTAATGGCTACAAACAGCAGAAAGAAAAAAAATGGTCTTGACATTGAAATCAAACTATTTTTTGCTGCAATTGTGAGATTAGTATTGGAAATACTTTTGTTTCTCCAATAATGGGAAACCATGATCACTTTTTTGTAGGAGGTGGTAATGAGATATTATTACAGAACCAGAAGAAGGTGCTAAAGACAGAGAAATGGAGATAGTTTATCGCTTCATGTTGGTTATTGATTAGTAGGTACGATTTAAGAAACGCTTCAAAGTTTCTTAAATCATTGGAAGAACAATTGCTTTAACTTATAAATACTAATGAGGATAGAACAATGATTAAGAAAATATCTTTTATGTTGGCATGCCTTATAACAGTATGCTGGTTATGGGGAATTTTTAGTATTTCAGAAAGCCCAAATGGTCATCCTTACAATCCATGCTACGACCAGTGTGAAGGCTACGATCAATCTGATCTATTAGCCAATTATGTTGAGATGGATATCATACATGGTAATATAACAAAATATTACGTTCATCATTTAGTAGATCAGACTCCAATTTCAATCCATCTAATACGGAATTGGATATGGGCAACTGATGTAAACTACGAAGTATGGGTCGATGGCCAGAAGATTGTTGAAAATGGATATTTAGACCACACTTCAACTGATCCGATTATCGTAACTACTCCAAATTCTTTGTGCTTGGGAGTGCACAATATCAGAGTATATTCACATTATTATGAGGAGAATCCCTTAGAGCCTGGAAACCCAAGATTAGAAATTTTAGACTCAACAAAGGAATTTATGCTAATCCCCCAGAATTACTATTACCAGAATGATTATGCTACAATAATACCGGTTACTAATGGGATATCTTCACACGGGGCTATTCGACCAGCTCTTTTTGTGGAAGGATTTAGTGCACCAGGCATAATCAGCGGTGGTGCAAACAATACAGTTTCCATTATCTCAAAATGGAAAAACTCATTATCAGATTCAAAGATATATATGTTAGAACTAAAATACCCCACTCAAGATGCAAGAGACAATGCCATGATTGTTTTGAGTGCACTCCGCTTTATTCACAACATACAACCTACAACCCAGTTATTGGAAGGAACAAGTGTCTTCGGCTATTCCATGGGAGGGATATTGGCAAGATACGCTCTGGCATACGCTGAGCAATGGGATATAAAACACTTTTGTACGCAATATATCTCAATAGACAGTCCACATAGAGGTGGGTGCATTAATCTAAACATGCAGAAAACACTTTATGATCTTGATCATTGGCTAATGGAGCATGCAACAATTATTGAAGCCGGGGGTTGGGATGCCGAGATGCTAGATCCTTATCTGGAAGCACTGAATTCTGATGCAGCTAAGCAATTCTTGAGGATAAATAGATATGCTGAAGGGGTTACTGACAACGAGGAATTGTATGCCACTGGTACTACTGACTTCTTAAAACTGTTTTCTGAAATAAATGAAGAAGAAAGGGAGTCATATCTACCTGCAAACACAATACTTAATAATGATCCATCAACAACGAACAACAAACCGGGATTTCCACACAAACAAAATAAAATCCGTTCATTGGCATATTCTAATGGAGGAATTAAGAAAAGTGGAAATACCAACAATGACGCCATTGGAATCTCATATCATATCGGATATAGGTTAGTGTTGTTTGGGGAAACAGTAGGAAGTACACATGAATATCGCGAGGCGTTAAAATGCGCCTATGATTGCCAACCCGGCTCTGTTACAGATAAGTTCTTCACCATGGAAACAGTCCGATGGCCAGATATTGGTTTTCATGGAGATCATGAATTGGTGCAAAACTATGCTCCTGTTATAGCTCCTACCAGATCAAGCTTATATTTAAAAGTTGAAAACGTGAATGATAATAGTTTGCCTGACTTGCCGCTGTTTGCCGTAAATAACTTCAATGATTTAGATACCGACATAGCACCATCAGATCTTTCAGATATCTTAAACAGCCATAGTTATTTTGATAAATTAGCTTATCCTGACCCTATAGTATTTCCAAATAATGATCCGGTCTGGAACTGGAGACATGGGGAGTTGGACAAAACTTGGGTAGCAGGTCAGATATCATCATCAGCCAATTGGCTCAATCTAATTGAAAACCGAACAGTTTGTACAATTAGCGGTCATGTTAATGATACTGACCAGTCTCAGATAACGGGAACAATGTATCTGAATGGCCAAGAATACCAGGATTTTACAATTAATACAGAAGGGAATTATACAATTCCTTACCTCTATACACGAGATGCGGAAATAATGCTTGTATTCGAAAAACCTGATTGTTGGTCATCATATCGGGATTTATCTCTAAACTATGGTAACGCAATGTTGCATGATATTACTATTTCTAATGTTACCATGTATGATCATGATCTTAATAATATCATTGTTTCAAAAAACGGAAGTGGCTCATTTACCTCAATAAATCAAGCACTCAATGCTATTGTTGATTACTGCAATTCCGGCCTCTACAATAGTGAACCAATCAGAATAAAAGTGTTGCCTGGAACCTATCCTGAAAGGTTAGATTTATCTCCCTTGGCAGGATACAACATCCCCAGCTTAACGATAAAAGGGTGGGGATCTGGAGTAATAATTGATGCAGAATTAGTTGGATCATGTATCAGAATGGTTGGGAATAGCACTGGTGAAATCTTTATCGACAACCTCACCTTGACCAATGCCTTAGGTGGGATTCAGATAAATCTTACAGCTGGCAACAGGTTAACCGTAACTAATTGCACAATAAGCAATTGTGTAGCGAGTGATTGTTGCGGGTTGGGGATATATTCGAACATTCCTTCAACCATTTCGAACTGTACAATAACGAATAACCATGGTAATGAAGATGGTCAGGAAGAAACAAGTGGAGCCGGATTATTCTTGGAAAACAACACAACTTCACCAACAATTGTAACTGGCTGCACCATCTCGAACAACCATGCTGGCAATGCATCTGCTCTTCACCTTTATGGTTCTGGTCATTTCGAGATACGAAACAATAGTTTTTGGTTCAACAATCCTAATGAAAACTACCAAAACCCTGATCCAGAAAAATATGTTATTAAGCTCCATAATGTGGGAAGTGCAGAATTAACACAGAATCTCATCCTGGAAGAATGGTCCCCAAATTGCATACAAGTATTATCAAGTGGCAATAGCACAAAATGGATAACTATCAGTAACAATACGTTTAAATTAGTTGGTACCAGCATCTCTGTTTTTGATGCCAGCAGGGTGAAAGTAAGGAACAATATATTCGATAATAGCTCAACTGGAATTAAAAGCAATGGGCAGAACAATATATTTCAGATTAATAACAACCTGTTTAATACGGAAACCCCTTTTGAAGGAATCGAATATAGTCCATTAGTGCAAACAGGGTGTTTGTTTAACCAAGATGCAAATTTGGACAACAACTTTGTCCCGATTTGGGATTCCACAACAATGTCCCCCTGTATAGATGCAGGCTTAGGAGATGTTGACCCCGACGGCACTCCTCCCGATATTGGTGCTAAGAAAACGATATCTCACAAGTACTGGGAATATTCTTTCACTACTCAGGCTGATCTGGAGAAATGGTATTGGGTAAGCTATCCTGTGCTGAATTCACGGACAAACAACATGCTGAAAGCAAGTGAGTTTTTTGAGGAGTTATTAGCTCTTCACGAAAACTCTATTGGTGATCCTGAACCCACCAACCTGGATAAGATCAACTGGATGGAGGGGGGAGAGGACTATATACAAAGTGTATCTTGGGATGTTATTGACTGGTCTGATAACCAATCAACCCACTACGTATCCAGTCCTCAAGGCTACAAGGTTAAGCTGCTGCCACGCAGTAATCCCAATTATCCTGCTACTGTCACCCTAAGAGAAAGTGGTTTCAGAACAGCTTCAAATTTGCAATTCCCAATTTGGGGAGGCTCAGAGAATTGGTTGGGTTACTTTAAAGAGGCTTCTGCCTGGCCTCACGAAGCCTTTGCCTCCATCTGGGACGACATCAATATGATCAAAACTAAGGATTGGTGCTTGATAAGGGCACGAACTGATGGTGATTATTGGGGATTAAGTGGGAAGGTATATCCATTGCATAGCGGTGATATGGTAGTCGTAACAACCAATGACGATCATACTTTCCAGTGGAATAATCCCGATGCAACTCCTCCAGAGCGTAAGTTATCTCCAGAGCATTTCATCTTCAACGAAAAACAGGATTACGTCCCTGTTTATGTAACCTTAACGGACAGCCTTTTGATCGATTTAAAAGAGATAGGATTATATTTGGATGGTGTTTGTAAGGGTGCGGTTGTGATAGAAAGCAACATTGAGCAGATTTGTGCCTATTTGGATGTTGACGAAAAGCTGAGTGATGGGATAGTGGAATTTGTTTTCTACTATGACGGCAATAAAAGCCAGCACCAAGAAAGGAAAACCATCCGCATGGAAAATAGCAGGTTTTGTGCCCAATACATAAAAGGCAATACAAGATATCCATACTACGAGATATCCATTAGCCAGAAGGACTTGGACAGTGTCGTTCCGCCTGTATTTGCACTTAACCAGAATTATCCCAATCCTTTTAATCCCACCACCACTATTTCTTATCAATTGCCGGCTTCAGGCATTGTGGAACTGGAAGTTTACAACCTGAAAGGACAGTTAGTAAAAACCCTGGTGAAAACAAATCAAAGAGCAGGTTCCTATAGCGTTGTTTGGAATGGGACAGATGCTAATAATTGCAATGTAGCCAGTGGAGTATATTTTTACCGCTTAAGCAACCCTGCCAGAACAAGCAGTAAGCGAATGCTGTTAATGAAGTAACTAAAATAATGCTTGGGGAGGGTGAATTGCCCTCCCCCAAGCCTATTGGGGAATCATGATGATACGATATATTCTGATAATAATGCTAACTCTTTTTCCCTTCCTGATGAATGGATTAACCCACACGGTGAAGCTGGATGGTAGCGGTGATTATACCACCATTCAAGGTGCCTTGAATGCCTCAGCTTCGGGAGATACGGTATTGGTATATCCGGGCAGATACTACGAAAACGTGAGAATACAAACCGATAGTATCAGCCTGATCAGCCTGGAAGCTCAAACTAATGATCCAGCGTATATAGACTCTACTGTTATTGATGGGAGCCTGATGAATCCCTGCTTAAGAGTTAGTCAAGGGAGAGTGAATATATATATCCAAGGTTTCTCATTTACCAACGGATTAAGCATTGGGTCAGGAGGTGGTTTATCATTCAGTTCAGGGTCAAATTCCATGTTTAAAAACAGTAAAGTATTTAAGAACATAGCAAGTAGCGGAGGAGGTGTAAATATAATTGGTGCAACGACATCATTAAGTGGTGTTAGTATCTATAGTAATTATTCAATCAATTTGGGGGGGGGAGTTAATGGCACATCTGTTACGGGATACTATCACAACATCACATTCGATCCGGTAAACCGTTGTTCTATATACAATAACCGCTCTGGATCGGGGCAGGATATCTATATCCAGAATGCAACCAGCAATCTGAGTGTGTATCTTGACACCTTTTCAGTAGCCGTTCCTACCAGTTACTATGCCATATATCTGACCCAGAACGATGCTGACTACCAGATGAGTATTGATATTCAGAATGCTCATCATCAGGAGATTGATCAGGATATTTATGTTTCGCCCAATGGGGATGATGCAAATGATGGGCTAAGCCCGGAAAGCCCTTTAAGAACAATTCACGAAGGCATCTACCGGATAGCTGCGGACAGCCTGAACCAAAAAACTGTACAACTGCTGCCGGGAACTTATTCCCGAACTGCCAATGATCAAGTTTTTCCCATCGCCTTAAAAAGTTGGGTGAAAGTTCAGGGTAGCGGGATAGATAGCACTGTCGTAATAAGTGAGCCACATCCACTGATACCTGCTGGTTATGGATCGGCAGATTTTTTGTTCATGACATATATGGAACCTGTTGTGGGCATTGCTGATATGTCTATTACAACTCTTAATACAATTAATAGCTGCGTGTTTCATGGTTTTAAAAAGGGTAGCCTGAACCTGTCTAATGTTCGCATTCATGATGTAACCCCGGATTACTTTTCCGCAATATGGGCATATCTGAGTAGCGATTATGATAGCGTGTGGGATAATGTTATTATAGAGAATATAGTTACGCCAGACATGGGCTTGGTGGACATTGGGGGAAGTATGTCTGGCACTATCTCCAATAGTAAGTTTCGGAATGCTACCTCTACTTATACCTCAGCATCGGTTTGGGCATATCCTTTGGTCTCTTTTAGGGGAGATAGGAATCTCACCTTTGAAAACTGCGAATTCAGTAACCTAACTATGCTTGATGATAATACCAATGCAATCCAAGTCGGTGGGGTTCAATTCCCTCAGCAGAACAATAACTTCAGCTTCAATAATTGCCTCTTTAGCAATAATACTTCACAGGGTGGGGTTATGAATGCAAGTTCTAAGAATAATCCGAATATCAGTTTTAACAATTGCACTTTCGCGGGTAACGAAAGTGACACCTATACCCTAATGACCAATGGCAATGTGAATGTTACAAATTCCATTTTTTATAACGATAGCCCCTATCAAATCAAGGTAAACCCGATGACAGGAACAGGGGAAACTACTACTATGAACATAGATTATTCCTGTATAAAAGATGGCATTGCGGGCATTCAACAAGCAGCGGGGAATACAATTAACTTCCTTCCCACAAGTATCAGCAGCAACCCTCTCTTTGCTGGTGGTGATGATATCCACGATCCGCTTTACTACAGTCTTTCGGGTAACTCACCTTGCATCAATAGTGGAACACCTGATATTAGTGCTTTACAGCTTTTACCATATGACCTTGCAGGTAACTGGCGCATCTGGAACAATAGGATAGACATGGGCTGTTATGAATACGGCTCTGTGCCTTGGGTTGATAATGATGATCCATTTATTCCTGCTGTAGAGAATGTAATATCTGCCACGAACTATCCCAATCCCTTCAATCCCAGCACCACCATTGCTTTCAGCCTTCCGGTTGCAGGGATTGCCACTTTGGAAATCTATAACCTTAAAGGCCAGAAAGTGCGGCAATTGCTAAATTCTACCCTACCCTCCGGTAGCCATAAAGCTGTGTGGGATGGCATTAATGATCTTGGTAACCCAGTTTCCAGCGGAATCTACTTCTATCGCGTGAATTGCAACAAACAAGCCTTTACAGGTAAGATGATTTTGGCGAAATGAAGAGCTAAAGCTGTGAGAGTTACACGGTGAGATGCCGTAACATAGCTTTTTAAGCTGTTGTACTGTCGGGATTGCATCCCGAAGCTGGAGATTAAACATTGTTGGGTCCAAATCCCATAGGGATGTCAAATTTTAACGACGGGTTTCAACCCGGCGATAAAAATGCCAAACCCAAGGAAAAAAGTCCCATGGGGACAACAGGTGGATTAGAAATTGTCCCCCAAAGCAAGTTTAGAATATTATCTGAAATAAATCTTGACCTCCCTGCAATATACGCTATTATATCTATATAATTATTACCCTTTTTTGTGAGACTGTGTGAAATGTGAGAACCGGGATGTCATTCCTGCGAAGGCAGGAATCCAGTTTATTGTCATTCCTGCGTAGGCAGGAATCCAGTTAAATAGATTCCGGATCGAGTCCGGAATGACAGCAGATTTGGTATGACATTGGATTATGAAAGACCGTATCGTCCGGAATGACAGTGAATATGGAATGACTTTGGAATATGTAAGACAGTATCGTCCGGAATGACAAGTGTCGTCCGGAATGACAGAAGTTCTTGTTTATACATAAACATACCTTTCGGCAAAAAATGTGGGTGTTTTGGTGCTAAAATAGTCTGTATGCTTTACTAAAAAAGAATGAAAACAAGGAGATATAAGTAATGAAGGCAATAGAATTGCGCAAGGGGATTTATTGGGTTGGAGCAATAGATTGGGACTTACGTAACTTTCATGGCTACCTAACTCAACGAGGCAGCACTTATAATGCATATTTAATTATCGACGAGAAGATTACCTTAATAGACAATGTAAAGAGCTATCTGTATGACGAGATGATTGCCAGGATTAGCGATATAATAGATCCTAAAAAAATTGATATCCTTATCCAGAATCATGTGGAAATGGATCATAGCGGTGGCTTGCCAAAGCTGATAGAATTGCTTCCCCAGGCAAAGCTATATTCTAATGCTGCGGGTATCAAAGGCTTAAAGCTGCACTATAAAAGTGATTGGAATTTTGAAGAAATAAAAACCGGAGATTCCATTTCTATTGGAAAGCGCACCCTTAGCTTTGTTACAACTCCCATGGTTCATTGGCCCGATAATATGTTTACTTACTGTCCCGAAGAGGAGATTTTGTTTTCGAATGATGCCTTTGGACAGCATATAGCATCTTCGGAACGGCTTGCAAAAGAGCTTCCCATAGGAATTGTATTGGAAGAAGCAAAAAAATACTATGCAAATATAGTGCTCCCCTATTCCAAACAGGTGCAAAACGTGCTAAAAGCAGCGGAGCAAATGCCTATAAATATGATTTGTCCCAGCCATGGAGTTGTGTGGACAAAAGATGATATTCCCCTTATCATATCCTTGTACAAGGATTGGGCATATAATGTTTCGGATTCTCACCGCGCTTTGGTGATCTACGATACGATGTGGAAATCTACTCAAATGATGGCAGGAGCTATACACGAAACTTTCGAGAAATTGGGTATCAGAGCAAAACTGCTGAACCTTCAAACCACTCATATTTCGGATATTATGACCGATATTATTGGAGCTAAATTTATAGCTGTTGGTTCGCCTACCCTTAATAGTTCTATCCTGCCCACTGTTGCCGCCTTTATTTATTACCTGAAGGGATTATCTCCCAAAGATAGAATTGGGCTTGCTTTCGGTAGCTATGGATGGGGTGGACAAAGTATTCCCATTCTTAATCAGCTTTTGGGTGATCCCAAAGAATGTGGTTTCGAGATGATGGAACCCATAAAAATTCAATACATACCCAGTGCAGATGATCTTTCTGCCCTGAAAAACAATCTTGAACAACAAATACAAACCAAATTGGAGAAAAAATGATCAGTAAAAAACTACAAGACGCCATAAACGCACAAATTAATCGGGAGCTATTTTCCGAATATTTGTACATCAGCATGCAGGCATGGTTTGCCAACCAAAATCTGGATGGCTGTGCCAATTGGATGGATGCACAAGGCAAAGAAGAAAGATTTCATGCCATGAAATTCTTTAACTATGTGATAGAAAGAGGTGGAAAGGTGGAACTGAAAGCCATCGAACAACCCACCATCGATTTTGAAACACCCCTGAAAGCCTTTATGGCAGCATTAAATCACGAGCAGTTCATTACCAAGAGCATAAACGACCTGATGGATTTGGCGATAAAAGAAAAAGACCATGCCAGCAGAGGACTTTTGCAATGGTATGTGGATGAACAAGTGGAAGAAGAATCTGCTGCCGATAAAATTGTAAGCAGGCTTAAAATGATCGGATCAGATATTCATGCTCTCTTTATGTTAGATTCTGAACTGGGACAAAGAGTGTTTACTCCTCCCGTTGCCCCAGCCTGATTAGTAGAATTAAGGTGAGGGTTTTTATACCCTCACCTTACATTTGTGTAACAACCTAAGCTAAGGATGAGTGTATGAAGTCGTTAAAACTGGAAGATTTGTATCCACGGATCTTTTTTAGTGCAGTTGTGGCAATAGGAGTAACCAATTCTGAGGGTAAATATATCATAGTAAATCCCACTTGGTGTGAATTGCTGGGGTATAGTGAGGAAGAAGCAAAAAAGCTAACCGTAAATGATGTAACCCCTATAGAAGATCAGGATAGCAGCATAGTTAGCTTCGAATTTTTAGTATCAGAAAAAGGGCGGAGTTTACGTAAAAAAAGGCGTTACCAACGCAAGGATGGAAGTGTTTTTTGGGCAGATCTGCATGTTTCCACCTTATATGATGATAGTGGCAGAGTACTCGGGCTTCTGGGGGTATTTGTAAATATCGATAAGCAAGTAAAAGCAGAGATGGTGCAGCGTGAGCTTTACTCCAGCCTGGAATCTTTGAACCTGGATTTACAGAAGCTTGCTCGCACAGACCCTTTAACAGGGCTATATAATCGCCGTGTACTGGAAGAGCTGATCGAAGGGGAAAGCACCAGGTCTGAACGTACCAAACGAGGGTTTGGAATCGCTATAGCCGATATTGACAATTTTAAGCAGATAAACGATACTTATGGTCACGATTGTGGAGACAAGGTTTTGATAGAGCTTGCCAAAATATTCATGGCTGAGATTCGCTCTTCAGATATGATGGGAAGATGGGGTGGCGAGGAGTTTCTGTTTATCTTTACCGAAACAAGCTGTCATGGAGCTCTAAAAGTGATTGAACGTATTCGCAGATCGGAAGAGC
>JAQVMI010000036.1 GCA_028703735.1 Candidatus Cloacimonadota bacterium
GTTACACCAGCTACTGGTCCATGAAAGGGTATATCCGATATAGATAAAGCCAATGAAGCTCCAAACACACCAAGGGTTGCAGCATCAGCATCACCATCAAAGGATAATACATTTAGCACTACATGCACCTGATTACGGAAGCCATCTGGAAACAGAGGACGGATAGAGCGATCTATCACACGTGCCATCAGGGTTGCATCTGTAGTAGGTTTCGCTTCACGTTTAAAGAATCCACCAGGTATTTTGCCTGCTGCATACATCTTTTCGATGTAATCTACAGTTAGGGGAAAGAAATCCTGATTTTCTGAGGCATCTTTGGACATCGTGGCTGTTACCAAAACAGCAGTTTCTCCGTATTGGATAAACACACTGCCATTGGCTTGTTTTGCCATCTTGCCAGTTTCTACGATTAGTTTTCTGCCGCAGAAATCCATTTCGCGGCGGGTGATATTGAAGTTATGCATAACTTCTCCTTTTTTTATTGTGGGAGAAGAAGCAATAGGCTGAATGGTTTATTGTTAAACCGCTTAGCTTATTGCTAATTACTCCCGTTGAAATGTTACAAATCGTAACATAGGATTGCATCCTGTTGTATGGTTGGGTTTGTAACCCAACCCTTGTTCCGCCGGTTACAAACCGGCAGATACAACAGCTTAAAAAGCTATGTTACTTAGTAGCTAATAGCAAGAAAGTGGATCTAAGAATTCACTTATGATCCACTTAATCTTGCTTGTCATAATATCTTGGCTGTAGAGTTTATTTTCTGATACCAAGCGCTTTGATAATGTTGCGATATCGAGAAATCTCTTTCCGCTTCAAATAATCAAGTAAGCGCCTGCGCTGCCCGATCAGTTTCAACAAGCCACGCCTGGTGGAAAAATCTTTTGCATGCTCCTTAAGGTGACCCGTGATATCTTTGATTCTACGGGTAAGCATCGCAATTTGAACTTCCGGCGAGCCAGTGTCTGATTCATGGAGTTTAAACTCTGCCATGATAGCTGTTTTAGCCTCAGGTGTTAACGGCATTTCATCCTCCAGATGATTTTATGATGACATGATTTAGGGAGGGGGGAATTTGTAAAGGGTTTTCTTAGATTAATGATTAACAGGTTAACTGGTTAGACTTAAGAAACTGGTTTATCGTTCGCTTTGATAAGTGAGAGTAATTGTCTCTTTACTGAATTAGAGATGTTAATCGTTGCTTCAAGTTTCTGTTTGTCTTTTATAAAGCCAAGCATATCAGCAATATCCAGTTGAGTTTGCAATTCAGAGATCGATCCTAAAGAGACATTTAGGAAATACAAAAGCTCTTTCTTAGATTTTCTTCCAGCACCTTCTGCAATATTGGAAGGGATTGAAGTCGCTGCTCTTTTCATTTGAGAAGTTAAACCCCATATCTCATCACGGGGGAATTCCTTAGAAAGTTCGTAAACATTTTTAACCAATAGCATACTTGCCTTATATACTTCCAAATCAGTATGCATCATACCTACCTCCTATATATCAGACCTGCACGACAATTTACAGGATTAACCTGTTAACCATTAACCCGTTAACCAAAACTGGTGGAGGTGGCGGGGATCGAACCCGCGTCCAAAAAAACGATTGCCAGCAAATCTACATGCTTAGTTGTCTTTAAGCTTAACAAAGAAAGTGAAAGACAATCAGACCTTTCTTTGAGCAGCCGATAGTCTTAGGCAGGTTGTATCAGCAGTCCAACCCACAGCAACCGTACTGTTTCGACGCCCAATCCCCTTCCGACGGCACGAAGAGGTTGAACGTTAGCAGCTTATGCTGCTAAGGAGTAGTTATTATTTGCAATTAATTTTGTTTGCTACTTGGTAACGAAGAAGATAGCATCTCCGGCATGCATCACTCACACTCTGATTCCCTGTCGAAACCATTTCACCCCCTATATACTGGAACGAAAACAACTTCAATCTACTTAACATTTTAGGATAGACACAAAATGGAAGCTAAACTGCACATTGATTTCGCCTATAAAAGAACTTGTGAATACAAACTAATCTGAATAGTTTAACTGTCAACACAAATCTTTTGCACTTCATGCAGATATTATGGGAGGATGTTCAATAATCTCAACCAATGGAGGTAGCAACGTAGGTTCAAAAAAATATAGAAAAAGTGGGTGGACATTATTCTTGGCTGTGTTTTGCCAGTGTTTACTGTTTAAGTCTGGAGTCGAACCCGCTTAACTAATTTATATCATTATAGTTATCCATTTTAGTCGGTTGTGCTAACAGCGTCTTCTTGCTAATCATCACCAATGTGCACAAGGTGTATCAAGGGATTTTGGAACGCGAGAAATTGAGGCACGTTTCTAACTCCAGCGGGTTGGCATAGCCTTACAACATCGTTTCCCACCAGCTATCACGAGCCTGTTTCCACACCCCTTTCAGCTACCCTGCAGCTACAAAAGTGCCTGCAAGGTAACTGAAAGGATAGCTGGGATAAGCAGGTGTTTAGGAATAATGATCAAGTGAACTGCATTCTGGTGTTATTCAAGAACAGATAATAGTTCATGGAACACTTAGGTATGCACATTTTGTTATTGTAAATATTGAACCTTAATTATCTTGCACACAGATCAATACTGGTTAGATTGTACTTGAATAGATGAATCGATTTTTGAACTTTACTTAATACATTGTAGCCAGTGTAAAAAAAAATGTGTGAATACCAAGAAAGGGGTTGACGTAGAAACGGCATCTCGTTTCATGCGTACTGTGGTATTTGTATATAAAAAAAGAAGGTCTTATGAAAAGTGGTTTACGTACAATCTGTTTAATCGGAATTCTGCTTTGCGGCTTTAGTGCAATATATGCTCAGACCCCAGGATGGAACTGGGCGGATCAATTGCAAACCAATCAGCAGAGTTCTAACATTGTAGATACAGTTACCGATGCTGCTGGAAACATAATCTCATGTTGGCAGTTTTTGGGAGCTTGCTATTTAGGATATCCGGAAATTCCACCCTTTGAGGACACCTCAATTAGAAATTACATATCCAAACAGAGCAGCGATGGCAGTTTTATCTGGGTCATGCCAATATCATCACAGATTGATAATTTATACAAATTAGGTGTGTACGGAACAGGATACATTTACTTCACAGCCAGTTTTGCAGGCGCAATAACCTTGGGAGGTACTACCCTTACCAGTACAGGTATTGGTTATCTTATCGCCAAATTGGATAGTGAAGGTAACTACGTATGGGTAAAAAACATTTCAAGCTGCGGGATTGGGCAAGATTTTAATACAGGAATTGACGGCAACTGCTTTCTGACTGGTTCATTTCGGGACACGATAAGTTTTGATAATATCACCCTCACAAGTACCGGATGCAAAGATATGTTTATTGCCAGATTGAACCCCGAAGGCGTTTGGATATGGGCAAGACAGGCAACGGGAATAGGCGATGTTTCAGGTACATATTTAGCTGCCGGCAATGCAGGTGAATGTTATCTGTGTGGTATAGCTGTGTGGGATGCTGATTTTGGAGAATTTTACTGTCCTCAACCTGATAACACTAATTTCTGGAGATATGTAGCTAAATATAGTGAAAGTGGTGAGTGTTTGTGGGTGGATCCAGTATCTCTTCCTAATAATATGGTGTACGAAGCAGGACTGGTTCAGGATGGTCTTGGAAATGCATATCTATTATATGATATTGAAGATTATGTGGAATGGTCAGGTAAATATCTCAAAGTTAGAAAATATACTGCGAGTACCAGTTCTGAGGTTTTCAGTGCAAGTAATTCAGGAAGTCTCGGGGCAACATCTCTGGCAATTGATTCTGCACGTAACCTTTACATATTAGGCTCGTATTATGATCCTTTTTATGTGGGCAACATACCTTTTACAGATGAACGAGGCGCAGTAGTAATCAAATTGAATTCAGATTATCAGGTAAGTTGGGCGTTTGATCCCTCTCCCGGGCGATATTCACGATTTAAACAAATTGGTGTAACCTCAGAGGGAGTGCCATATCTCACTATGTATACTTATGATGCCTATCCGGTAGGGGATTTTGCTACTCCACCGGGAGTAGATACATCTTCGATAGCGGGGTTAAGCTCATCAGGCACAGTAACATGGGTAAAATCTAACAGCTTTAACCACATTGGGTGTTTTGGGATAGATATTTTTCAGGATCCACTCGGTAACAACTTCACCTGTGGAAACTACCAGGGTGCTTTCACCAGAAACGGAGTCCTTTATCCCTGTTTTGGAACAGAAGGAAAAGATATTTATGTAGCCAGATTGTTAAATAGCGGTGCTTGGCAGTGGATAAGTTGTGCAGGGGGTGAGGGTAATGATGAAGTAAACGCAATTTGCGTTGATAGCTATCAAAATAGTTATATTACGGGTAGCCTTACCGGGACTATGCACTTTGGAGATATATCGGTTACCGGAAACGGAGAGACCGATATCTTTATTGCCAAACTGGATAGTGAAGGAAATTGGCAATGGGCTGTCTCGTTTGGCGGTACGGGATACGATAGCGGGATAGACCTGGCTTTTGATAAGCTTGGTAACATATATGTGGTTGGCTCGTTTTCTGAGACGGTGAATTTTGGAGTTACATCACTTACTGCCGCAGGTGGTACAGATACTTTCGTTCTGAAACTGGATAGTTCTGGCGTAGCCTTGGCTGTTACGAGCGGAGGAGGTATGGAAGATGATTATGGAAGTGGGATTGTAATAACTACAGATAGCCATGTTGCAATATGTGGAAATTTCCGTCTTACTGCTACATTCGGAAGCAACTTTGTTAACTCGATTGGTGATTCCGATATACTATTTGCAGAATTAGATGGAAGTTTGGAGTGGCTATCTGCGAAAGCTGCTGGAGGTGTTATGCCTGATTCTGCTTCTGCAATTGGAATAGATGCTGCCGGTGATTACTATGTTACGGGATACTTTACCGGAAATGCCGTTTTTGGTGTTTATGCTATTAATAGCCTGGGTGGAAGTGATGTGTTTGTTGCCAAAGTAGATATTTTAGATGGCTGGATATGGATCCGATCTTATGGGGGGACAACCAATGATGCTGCTCTGGCAATTGCTGTAGCGAATGATGGAACCTCCTATATTACCGGATATGTGAGAGCAGATATAGCTGATAACACATATGACCTGCCCACTAATGAGTCACAAGCAATCTTATGTATAAGCTATGATGTGAATGGAACTCGGTTGTGGATAAAGCAGACGGAAGCCAGTATATATGCCTATTACCCCTACTACCCATGTGATTTTCGAGGAGCCGGTATTACTCTCACTTCTGAAGGTATCTGTACTTTAACAGGTACCTACTCACAACCCACATCCTTTGGTGCTAACATAATTGAGCCAAATGGAGCATACAATGCATTCATTGGAACTCTTATGCATGGGGTTGATAATGATGACATCGTCCAGTCACCGGCGTTGTTAACTGATGTAAGAGCCTATCCTAACCCCTTTAAAGGCAGAACTTCCATTTCATACGTTATTGGCAAAACTACTCCAGTGCGTCTGGATATTTTTAACGTCAAAGGGCAATTGGTTAAAAGTTTGGGAAATGACACAAAACTTTCTGGTAAGTATTTAAGTGATTGGGATGGGTGTGATGCAAATGGCAGACATGTGTCTTCAGGAGTATATTTTCTCTCACTTAGAACAGATACTGATACCGTGGTTAGAAAACTGCTGTTAATGAAGTAAACCCTAGAGTTATCTATTTCTCTATATCAACAAATGGAAAGAGAGGCACGTTTTAAAGCCATAGAACCTTTGTGATTTATGCCACTAATCTGCATATTTGGGTATGGCTATGTACTCATTATTTGAAGATAGTAACCCTATCTACCCGCAGATCATAAAAAAAAGGTTTGACAGAATAGAGGGAATATTTGTCCTATCACAACAGTGGAAAAATAAACTCTATAAGGAGTACAACCATGCCAAGAATGACGGTTGACCCAAATTATTGTAAAGGCTGTGGTCTGTGTATTGCTGCTTGTCCGAAGAAGATTATCCGCTTCTCCGAGAACATCAATGCCAAAGGCTATAATTATGCCGAATGTTTCGAGCAGGATAAATGCATAGCCTGCAAAATGTGTTATGTAACTTGCCCCGACGTGGCAATAACCATCGAGAAGTGAGGTAAGAATGTCTAAGATTTTAATGAAAGGTAATGAGGCGGTTGCAGAAGCAGCTATCCGTTCCGGATGCAGGTTGTATTTTGCTTATCCAATTACTCCCCAAAGCGAGTTAATTGAATACATGGCAAAAATGATGCCTAAGGTTGGGGGAATATTTCTACAAGCGGAAAGCGAAGTATCTGCCATAAATATGGTATATGGAGCTTCCGGATGTGGAAAAAGAGTTATGACCTCCTCCTCATCTCCGGGGATATCTTTGAAGATGGAAGGGATATCTTACATTGCCGGAGCTGAACTTCCCTGCGTTATTGTTAATGTTCAGCGCGGTGGTCCTGGTTTAGGCGATATTCAGCCAGCTCAAGGAGATTATTTTCAAGCAACCAAAGGTGGGGGACATGGAGATTATCATTGTATAGTTTTAGCTCCCAATTCTGTTCAGGAATTTGCTGATATGGCAAGCGAAGCTTTTGATCTTGCAGATAAATACCGCAATCCTGTGATGATCTTGGCGGATGGTATGCTGGGACAAATGATGGAACCTGTAGAATTCAAATCTCCCAAAACTGATGTGGAGATTGCAGAGCTTGGCACTCAGCATGATTCATGGTGCATTTGCCCCAATAAAGATGGAGAAAATAAGCATCATCACGAAATAAACTCCCTGGAAATAGATCCGCATGTGCTGGAAAAACACGTGAACGATCTGTATGCAAAATATGCCGTAATAGAAAGCAAAGAATTACGCTATGATACCCATAATATCTCTGATGATAATGAAATTCTATGCGTTGCTTGGGGAACAGCCAGCCGGATAGTTAAATCCGCCATCAACGAGCTGAAAGCCGAAGGCAAAAGTATTGGGCTTATTCGTCCCATTACTTGCTGGCCCTATCCCTACGAAGCTGTTAAAAATGCCATTGCTAAAAAAGTGAAGAAAGTGTATGTATTCGAGCTAAATACCGGACAAATGCTGGATGATGTGAAAATAGCTGTGGAAGGTAAAGTGCCGGTGGAATTCTGGGGCAAAGTTGGCGGTATCGTCTTCACCCCTGCAGAAATCAAAGCGAAGCTTGAAGCTTGTTTTAAATAGGAGGAAAATGTGGAAATTATAGCAACCCGTCCAGAATCGTTAACCAAAACTCCCTTCACTTATTGCCCCGGATGCTTGCATGGAGTGGCTCACCGCTTAATTGCTGAAGCCATAGATGAGCAAAATCTTGTAAATATTATGACAGGCGTGGCACCAGTTGGCTGCTCTGTTTTTGCCTATAAATTCTTCAATTTCGACATGGCTCAGGCAGCTCATGGACGTGCTCCTGCTGTTGCCACAGGAATGAAACGTGCCCGCCCGGATATGCATGTATTTACCTATCAGGGAGATGGAGATCTTGCGGCTATAGGAACAGCAGAAATTGTACATGCAGCCAATAGAGGCGAAAAGATGAGTGTGTTTTTTGTGAATAACGCAATTTATGGCATGACAGGTGGACAGATGGCACCTACAACTCTGCCAAATATGAAAACCACCACCAGTCCTTATGGCAGAAATGTGGATGATATAGGCTATCCCATCAGAGTTAGCGAGCTATTGGCTACTCTTGTTGCTCCATATTATATAGAACGCGTTTCACTGCTAAGTCCCGCAGATATCATGAAGGCAAAGAAAGCCGTATCCAAGGCTATTCAATATAACAAAGAAGGTAGAGGCTTCACCTTCGTAGAGCTTATCAGCACATGTCCCACAAACTGGGGTATTGATCCCATAAAATCCCGCGATTGGGCAAAAGAAAACATGCTTCCCTTCTTTAAGGTAGGTTGCTTGCGTGATAAAGGCGAAGGAGTGGAATAATGACTACAGAATTGATTTGTGCAGGCTTTGGAGGACAGGGCGTATTAACCATAGGCAAGTTCATAGCCAAAGCAGGAATGAAAGAAGGTAAAAACGTATCCTGGCTTCCTTCTTATGGTCCGGAAATGCGTGGTGGAACTGCTAATGTCTCCACTGTTGTTTCGGATGAAACAATCGCCTCGCCTATCGTAAGCTATCCCGATATTTTGGTGGCATTAAACCAACCTTCCATAGACAAATTTGGAGCCAGTGTGCGCGAAGGTGGATTACTGATTATAAATACCAATATGTGCCCACGCGGTTGTTTGCGGACAGACCTGCAAATTATTGCTGCCCCCTTAAGTGATATTGCCACAGAAATTGGCTCTCCCATGGTTTTGAATATGCTTACCATAGGAATCATAATTGGAAAAACCGGACTGATAAAATATGAAACAATGGAAGAGGATTTAACTTCTTTCATGAAAGCCAAGAATCCTGAACTCTTAGAAAAGAATCTTATTGCAATAAAACGAGGAATGGATTTAGGCAGTAAATAGCAAATTAGTTTTAGACGTTAGACGTTAGAGCTTTGGATGTTGATACGCAGTATGCTGTTATAACTTTATTCAAGAGTCTCTAACGTTTAATGGCTAAAAAACCTACCCACAAAAAGGAGCTTCTCATGGCAGATAACCAATTGGTGACAATAGCCAGTTACACAAATCCCTTCGAAGCAGAACTCGCCAAGAGTTTGTTAGAAGATTATGGATTCGAAGCAGTACTTTTAAATGAACGGATGATGAGTATGTATCCATCCATTGCAGGCGACATGTATATGATTGAACTTCAGGTTCCGGAAGACGTGGAAGAAGAAGCAAAAAGGATACTTACCGGATTGGAAGATACGGATTATATCACCAGTATTCTAAAGGGTGAGTCTGCTCTGTTGGAAGGACATTTTAAGCTAACCTCCGGTAAACACAGCAAACAATACATAGAGAAAATTAAGGTTCTTCAAAATCCTGAAGCCACCCATAACTTATGCAAAAGGCTTGCTTCCAGGCTGGAATCTTATGAGTTCGATTGTGTGGTTGGCCCCGCTTATGGTGGAATAGTACTGGCTTTTCAAACAGCTTATGTGATGAACAAATCATTCCTTTTCACCCAGCGTATAGATGGAGAAATGAGCATCCGCAGTGGTTTTGATCTTAGCAAAATAAAGCGTGTAGCCATTATTGAAGATATTTTATCCACCGGTGGAAGTGTAAATGAGGTTATCTCTTGCCTGCAAAAATCCGGTCTGGAAATAGCAGTGATAGGTGTATTAGTGGATAGAAGTGGGGGAAAGCTGGAATTTTGTGCTCCTCTGGAGAGCTTGCTAAGCCTGGATATTCCTGCCTGGGATCCTGACGATTGTGAATTGTGTAAAGCCGATATTCCTCTTAGTAAACCAGGAAGCAGCGATAAACCATAGAAACTACATTGCCCAGCCTAAATTAGTTTGAACGTATAATTACACCGTACGCACACGTATGGTTTTGGCTATTTTTCTATCCAGAACGTAACGAGCATCTCCCACTGCTACAATAATATTTGGTTCGTTATGTTCATTACGGAACATAGACACGCTCATTCCCAGATAAAAGCCCCGCTCTATAGTTTTAAGATTTTGGTTGCAAGAGATTATTGCAGTAGTGCCTTCCGGTAAACTATCCAAACTATGGCATACTCCGGAAGCGCATAAATGTTGGTGTCTTCTTCCCTGTAAGTGCCTTCCAAGATTGATTAACCTGTCTCTGTTTCTGTTAGATAGCATGTTTCCTTCCAATACTTCGCAGATTTAGATAGATAAGAACGAAAAAACCAATGATGGCTAAAATCCAGTAAATTGAAACTGAACTGAAAGCTAATACCTGGTACACAAGCGTGGCAACCATCCAGGCTAATGCCGTTAAATAGGCGAAAGCAAATAGCATCCATCCCATTCCATGCTCCCTGAAAAGCATTGCCAAAGCCGCAGCACAGGGTGAATAGAGCAACACAAAAATCAGAAATGCAATTGCAGAAGCCTGAGAGCCAAAGCTGGATAGTATATTGTTAGTATATTTATCTGCATTATTATCGCTGTTATCAGTTTTCTGATATAGGCTTTGCATGGTTCCTACAATGGCTTCTTTGGCAAATAGCCCACTGATCAAAGCCACTGATGCTTGCCAGTTATCGTGCTTAACTCCCATGGGTTTAAGAAGTGGAGTAATAATCTTTCCGCTTATTTCCAGCACAGGAGTTGGTTTTGCATTTCTTCCCCAGGGTAGCTGCACAATTTGCAGTATGTTTATCAAAACAATTACCAGCAAGATGGTTTTGCCAGCCCTTAATATAAAATCCTTCAGCCTATGCCAGGTGTGTAACAATATACCATTAAAAGTGGGGATATGATAGGGAGGGAGCTCCATCACAAAGTTGCCCTGCTCGCTTTTAAAGATTGTTTTCTTTAGCATAAAACCGGTGAGCATTGCCATCACTATTCCAAACATATACAAGCCAAATATTACCAAATCTGCCCGTTTGGGGAAAAACAACATCCCTAAAAAGGTGTAAACAGGTAGCTTTGCTCCACAAGAAACAAAGGGAGTTAATATGGAGGCGAATACGCGATCACGGGGGTTTTCCAAAGTACGCGTAGCCATTATTGCC
>JAQVMI010000441.1 GCA_028703735.1 Candidatus Cloacimonadota bacterium
ACAGCCTATGTGGCAAAACTGATAGCAGATCAGCTTTCACAGGTGGATATTGCTTGTAAGGCTTTTCCAATGGAGGAGGCTACCATTCCGGAGCAAGCCATACAGGTGGAAAGTGACACCCTTATTGGCATCGGGTTTCCGGTGCATGCTATGAACGCTCCCAAGATTGTGTATGATTTTATTAAGCTTCTTCCTTCACAAAGGTGCAGCTATTTTATTTTCAAAACTGCCGGTGATCCTATGTTCAATGGCGGTTCCAATCTTCCCATCAGGGAGAAGCTGGGGATAAAAGGTTGGCGTTGCATCCATCAATCACTATTTGTAATGCCAGCCAATATGGCAAGTAACACAATACCAGAAAAGATAAAACAGCTTGCCCTGTTAGCCGAAAAGCAAGCCAGTATATTAGCTAACGAGATTTTGAACGGTACCATAGTGCGAGAACCCAAATCAAGGCTTAATCCGCTATTTTCACTTTTCAGCCGCTTGGAATATTATGGAGCTAAGAAAAATTCCAGCAAGTGGATAGTGAAGGAAAGCTGCACGCGTTGCGGAAAATGCGTGGCAGAATGCCCCACCAAAAACATCACCGATAATGGCACAAACCTGATCTTTGGAGATAAGTGCATTTGGTGCCTGCGCTGCTCCTTCAATTGTCCTGCACAAGCACTTATGATGATAAACAAAGTGATGGATAAATTACGGGTAGAACCATACGACATTGCCAAAATTGTAGCCGATACCAGCATTACTGCCGATTATTTTGGCGCAAATTTGCCGCGTAGGTATTTACGCTTTAAACGCTATTTTCAAAAGCAGGGGCTTATTACATCCTAAACATCTTCCTGGGGTTCACACCCCAGGCTAATATATTTCGTTCCTTCGGAACTTTTAAGGAGTGGTTTGTCAACAGACTGCGCACTTTCAGTGCTTTCGTCTGGTTTTATTCCTGGCAGTATTGCTGAAGTCCAACCTGCTAAATAAGATCGGTGTATTTGTACAGTTTATCAAAGCAGGTTCGACTCCAGGCTTTTGTAGGAGAACAAAGCCGGATTACTAAACTTCTTGACACGCAAAGCTGCAATAATTAGCTTGGTAACAGGTAAAAATATTTGGATAAAGGACTTTGCATGATAGCCGTTTTAACCTGTGATATCATTGCTTCACGGATTTACACTGATGTGCAGAGGCAGGCTTTGGATACCCAGTTGCGCATTGCTTTCAAAGCTTCCTGTCTGGCACTGCCACAGGCAGAAGCGGATTACTTATCTTTTTCCATAATCCAGGGGGATGAGTTTCAATTCAGTTTGGAATCTCCTGCGTTCTTTTACCATTTCCTGCTAATGTTCCGCAATCTTTTGGCTATCGGAAGTTTAACACCTTGGGGATATCCCAGCTTAAAAGCGGATTTTGTCAATACAGAGACTAACCCCCTGCATTCTTTGATGCCTTGTTTTAGAGCAGGAATCGGCATAGGGACGCGAAGCATTACTGCAAAAGCGAATAGCTATCAAATGGATGGAAGTGCCTATCACCATTCCCGCACCTCAATGCACAATTTTGAGCATTCCTTAAATAAGCACAGGCTTACTATTTTCCATAGCGATAATCCCTTTGTGGCAAGCAGTTTGAACACCATCCTGATGTTTTGTGATAGCATAGAACAAGAGTGGAGTGAGAGGCAGCGTCTTGCCATATTTTATACATTGGAGGCTAATTCCAGCCTGCAAACTGCAATAAAAATGGGTGTAAGCCGTCAAAATGTGGAAAAACTGCTAAAAAGCGCAAACTGGGATTTAATTTGCAGGAGCATGGACTATTTTGCAGCGGCAGAGTGGCTTAATTAAGATGGATTTTTGCATGCTTAAGTCTGCAACCAAAATAGGTTGCTTTATACCAATGCAACCATTTAAGGTTGCTAATCTCCCAAACAATGGCTGGGCAAAGGATAAAAAACCCTTGTCCATCATAAAATCCTCTTCGGGGGCTTGTTAATGATACTTTGGCGTTTGATCTTTGCCTTGTTTGTAAGCGATTTTTTGCTGCAAAACCGGTGGATTATCCACAATAAGCATCGTTTCAGTGGTTTGGCTATGCATTGCCTTATCTATCTGGCAGTTATGTTGCTGTGTTTTGTGGATATCATTAGTGCCAGAGTTATCCTTTATTTGGTTATCTTAGCAGTTCTGCATGGAGTGGTGGATTTTGCCAAACGTTCGTCAACGCCTCTGTTTGGACGTCAGCAGTGGCTGCTATTTGTGGGAGATCAGGTTCTGCATGGGATAACCATAATTTTAGCCGCAGCGCAGCTAAACACGGCAGATCAGCTGTTTTTGCAGGATTTACTGCGGCGCATCCCTCCGGAACTGTTTTTTAAATATAGTGCTCTGTTTATCATCAACGTTTTTGGGGGAATTTTCTTCACCGGTGCTGCCATAAATGGAGTTTTGGATACCGAAACCGATCTGGACGAAGAACAAACCCGTGCTTCGCTGGTGATAGGCATAGCAGAACGCTTTTTAATCACCATTGCCGTATTGATCTCACATTACGAGCTTATCGCTTTTTTAATTGCCGCAAAATCTCTAATCCGTCTTCCGGAAATTCAGGGAAGCAAATCAGAGCGGGGAGCGTCTCATTTTAGCAATTATTTTTTA
>JAQVMI010000442.1 GCA_028703735.1 Candidatus Cloacimonadota bacterium
TTAAGGCTAACTGGGAAGCATTGCATCTGATGATCTATAACCTGGTGTTGAATGCCATCAGGTTTACCAATGATTATGGCACCGTAACCATCGGAGCCAGAAGATCAGCTTTCCAACAGGAAAAGATAGATGGAAAAGAAAGTATAGTAATCTTTGTGCAGGATAATGGGATTGGTATGCCAGATTATCAGCTAAAGAATGTGTTTAGAAAATTCTATGAACTAAATGAGATTTATGCTCATAAATCTGGAACTGTGGAATACCGAAGCAGTGGCTTAGGATTGGGGCTGGCAACTTCGAAACGGATTGCCGAGCTTCATGGTGGAAACATTTGGTTAAAAAGTAAAGAAAATGAAGGTACAACTGTGTTTGTAACAATACCCCTAAAATCTTGAAGCAGGAGAATTGCATTGTGAAGAAATTAATCACCTTACTAATTCTTACACTAACCGGTAGCTTTATTGTATACAGCGCTAATCCCCTGTCCTCGGAATCACTATTGTCCAACAGCAATGCGGAAGTTTACGCCTATCAGTATATGGAAGAGCTTAATAATCAAGCTTATGATACCATACTTGATAAGGAGATTTTGGCTTTTCTTGCCCGATATCCTGATTCTAATTTCACTCCCTATGTAACTTTCTTTAAAGGGAATATAAGCCTAAGGAAGGGTGATTACTTATCTGCGCAAAACATTTACAAATCGCTTATTCACGAAAGCCTTAGCCAGACTGTTTATGCAGAATTACTGCTAAACTATGCCATTAGCTTGTCTTATACTGCAGATTATGGTCAGGCGATGTATCTCTTGCAACAAGTGGATAGTGAGATGTCGGATCCCTTAATCTTAGCTGAAGCAAACAAAATTCGGGGTGATATCTATTATCAACAGGGTCAATATTATTCTGCTGAAGCCAGATATAAGGAAGCTTTGAAAGCAGCTCCTAAAGATACTGATATCGCTCTTGCTCTTTTTACTACCCTGGTAAAACTTAGGAAAGATGATGACGCTATATCCCTGCTTGCAGCGCAGGACACAGCTTCTGCCTTGTATCCAAATTTTGCTTTCTGTTGGCTGGAATACCTTCTGGAAAACGAGCGATATAAAGATTTTGATGCCTTTATCCACAATTACGATTTGGGGAAAGCCAAGGGGACAACTAATCTGCTGGAGATAAGAATTCGGCGTGCTTTACTTGTTTCAGATTATGATACAGCTGCCTCCCTTTTGAAGCAAAGCAAGGTTAAGGAATCTTCCTTTCTGTATTATAGCTCGATTATTGAGCTGCACGAAGGCAATACTGTGTTAGCGGATTCCACCCTGAGCAGCCTGATTGATGATAAAAATCCCGAAATAGCCGTGTCGGCTTACCTGGAAAGATTGAAGCTGATTTACAAAACCAATCCAGAAGATGCCACAAACCAATTGTTGCAATATGCCAGGGACAATTCCAGCCCTGTAAAAAAGGCTGAAGTGTATTACACACTGGGCTACTTTTTCTATCATATGAATAACTATAGTGAAGCGCTGCGGCAACTTAGCTATAGTAAACAATATGATATGAATAGCGAGCTAAGTGCCAGAGTGGAAATCTTACTGGCAGAATCGTGGTTTGCAGCTAACAGACTGGATGTAGCACAAGAAACATTCAACCGATATCTTAATATGTTTCCCTTAGGTTCGGCAAGAGATAGAGCTTGGTTCCATGTGGGATTTATCTATTTTAACCAAAAAGATTATGTGCATTCTAAAACGTGCTTCGACGAATTGTTACGCTTTCATCCCGATTCAGCTTATGCAAATGATGCTGTGTATTATTTAGCTGAAATGGATTTCTTTTTGGCAAACTACAATCTTGCCTTAAATGGCTACCTAAAGCTGTTTAAACAAACCGTAAATGATTCTCCGGTAACATTACGAATAGCCCAAGTTTATTACTATTTAGGCAGTTACGATTTGTGTGAAGAGTATTTAGCTCTGCTTGTACCATCTTATGAAATGTGTATCCTGAAGGGAAGCCTAAACATTGCAAAGAAGAATTACGCCGTGGCATTGGATCAATTCATTCTGGCAGAAAACTTTGCCACAGAGAGGATACGTAAGGTGGAAGCCCAAAGTTATAGAGCCCTAAGCCTTTATCAGCTAAAACGCTATAGAGAAGCTTCAGAGCTTTATTTACAGCTTTCAACAGAGAAAGAAAGCCCCGATACCTATCTGTTTTTATCCGCAAAATCTTCTTATGCTGCCAAAGATTATCATCTTGCCTTGCAATTGTACGATAGCTTTATAGATACTCACCCGGAATCGATACATTTCTTGGTAGCAATGAGTGATGTAGCCAATATTTACTACAACATGGGAAACTATGGCAAGGCTATTACGGATTGGCTGAATATCTTAAAGCGGTTTCGCAATACCAAGCAGTTCACCGATAGCGATAGGGATGTAATAAGGAATTCTATAGTTGGCTTAGAGCTGGGACTTAAAAGATCGAACACAGAGGATTACTTCGACGAATTGTTAACTCTGCCGGATACTTTTCAAAGTTCGTTTATTACTTTCGAGCTGTACTATTTGATAATTAAGCTGTATGCAGATGCTAACGAATGGGAACAGCTTATTAACACAGCCGAAAAAGTTCGAACCGAATTCCCGG
>JAQVMI010000443.1 GCA_028703735.1 Candidatus Cloacimonadota bacterium
GGTTGAAGCACCGCTGAATGTAGCTATAAACTGCCAATATGATGCAGGAGGTATAATTGCCGGAGCTGTGAAGTAAGGATAGAAGCTTATGTTCGTTTCGAGGATTGGATTTCCATAATACTTAACAAAGAATGTTTCGTAAGGCAGAATGGAATCAACTGCTTGATAACCACCATTACGGTAAACGAAAACGAGGGGTGAGATTAACTTTTGAGCTATCATCTCACTATATCTGAAGAGGCTGTTGTTTACTGTAAATCTTAGGTTATTTATAGGGTATTCACAAAGATGTGGATTGGGAATCGAGTTCCATCCTGGTTGCAAGGGAAGAGTAGTTTCAAGAGGGTTTATAGCATTCATGGTGCTATAGAAATTTACGTCCGGACTGTTTACCCAATAAGGCAAACCAAAGCTAAAATCCGATGTATCTCCCCAGGCACCTTCTTCTGTGGTTGATAAAGCAGAAGAACCGGCACCAAATATACTGGTTACAGGCGTGGTGTTATCCAGCCAGGGGTTAGCTCGTGTTTGCCAGCCGGATTCGTTGTAATGCTGGCTCATAGAAGGAACTATACCGAACCTGTAGGAAGAAGAATAAGTGCTAACCAAGCCATCAACAGCATGAACATCTATCATTAACCGTGCGTTTTGAATATTTGTCATCTGTGGCAGCATGTATGTGAAGCTCGTTTGAGAGGATGTCATCCCACCTGCAACAAAGAGGCTGTCAGTTTCGCCTTTGATATATACATCCAGGTGGTCAATAAGGAAGGAATTCTGATAGCTCCAATTGAATGTTACATTTGTTCCACCCTGATACAGGCGGTTATTCTGGTTCCCATGCACAACTTTAGGCTGAAGGTTACCCCAATACAATGTCATAGTGCGTACATTGGTATTTGCTACCATAAATTGGTAGGGACTTTCAAATAGATTATGCCAGGTTTGATTTCCAGAATCATATACGTAAAGTTTTTGAGCACGATCGAAACTATCCGAAGCCGATATAAACAGCGGGGTATTCAATTGAGTGGATCTAACCCGCATAGTCCAGGTTTTTAAATCCAAATTTGTATCATATCCACCCTTAATCTCACGTAGTAACTGAGTTCCATTGTTTCCCCAGTAAGGCTGCCAAAATGCGTTCCAAACGTAGGCAGGGCTTGATGGGCTTGCCTTGGTAACATCATAATAGGTATCCTGAGCATCAGAGGCATAAGGATTTTGAGCAAAGAACACAGAATCCACCAAGGTGGCATCAGCATTTTTTATCCAGATTGTATGGATTGGTTGTGGACTGGCAGTAGCAGGATAGTTATAATAAAACTGATTGCCAAGTGTGTTTGTGGAACTAATCATGTATGTCCAGGTCTGTCCATTTGTTACATCGTGATCCCACCACTCAAAGTTGTTAGCAGTAGCATTTACCAAAGCGGGATTAGTAGCATAGGAATCCAAGGTTGCCCAATCGCTATCTATGGATTTTCGATAAACTGTAAAACCAGAATTGTTTACCTGACCAGAAACACCCCAGTTAAGGCGAATAGCGTTATCCACTCCAAAAGCAGCAAAGCTGTAAATATTTGCTGGAGCAGGTACGGTGGTAACCTCGTTTGAAGCTGGGGAAAGCATCCCATTCTTGTCTTTAGCTCTAATCTGAAAGAAGTAACTATTAGAATTTGCCAAACCGGTAACTGTAATGGATTCACAATCTGCAGAAGCCAGGAAGCCTGCACTGTTACGATCGAAAACCTGGTAGTTATCTATACCAATAGGTTCGGTTCCATATAGGATTTCATAAGTACTAAAGTCGTAAGAATCAGTTTTAGTCCAGCGAAGTGTTATAGAATTAAGGGATTGGTTTTGAACGGTTAAACCCGTTGGAGCAGTTGGAGGCACACCATCGTTCATGGTAAACATAGGATTCAAAACACTGTTCAGATTGTTTATCCATGGCATATAATAGGCATTAAAATTGGTGAAAAGGTTATCGAAATCCCAGCGCTGCAGGTTTTCATTCCAGCCGTAAAACCACTTGTAGGTGTTTTCGGTAAGATCGTAAGAATTGGGCAGCTCATCCATCTCTATATGAAAGAAGGGATCATAAGAATCATAATCGTTCCAACCGCTAAGAGTATATAGCATTTGTTGGTTTTGTGAGTACGCCGGAAGATCTATGTAATCGTTTACTGCGTATTCCTGTTCACCATCGCTAAAGGTAAAATCGTGCACATTATAGTTAACAGCATAATAATCGTTCAAGAAAACATCTCTGTGCAAGCCAATAGTATTAGCCGGGATCATCAGGTGGCTACCTTGATTTACTATATCAAGTTTCTGGCTGGAAAGATCCCGTATGGGTAGATTGGGGCACAATTTGTTATAACCGGCAGAAATTTGGATATTGGGATATCCTGCATGGTAATTCCAGTCATAAGTATGAATTTGCACAGATAACTCTCGAATAGAATCCTGAGCGCGAATAACGTCTGCAAATTTCTTGTAAGCAGTATTGAAGGGATGTGCTGCTACACGGGTTGGATCAGAAAGTGATTTGGAATTATTATAGGGTGCTGCATTAGTCCATAATACCTCTCTACCTGCGCCGGCAATAAGCAAAAATTTGGCATCCCAAACCTTGAAGGCTTCATAA
>JAQVMI010000444.1 GCA_028703735.1 Candidatus Cloacimonadota bacterium
CCGGATCAAGTCCGGAATGACAATTAGTATAAAACCCCATAATTCCCGATAAGCAAGGGTAAAATTCGCCTTTCCCCTTGGTGCAGAAAAGAACTTTGGGGTAAGCATTATACATAGCCCAAGATAATGCTTGACTGATAAACGCTGGTTTGCTATGGTGCAATTACGAGAGTTTATGAGGTATTTATGCAAAGAGAAGCACGAATCCTGGTAGTGGACGATGATGAAGTTATTATCAGTATAATAACCAACATACTAAAGCGTAACGATTATCGGACAGATCATTGTTACAGCGGTGAGATAGCTCTGCAAAAAATTGCAGACAACAGCTACGATCTGGTTCTGTTAGACGTGCAGATGGGTACGGGACTGGATGGCTATGCTACCTGCAAACTAATGCATCAATACCAACCGGATTTACCTGTAATTTTGGTAACGGCAAATCACGATGATGCTTCTGTGAACCGTGGTTTCGAATCCGGTTCCAGCGATTTTATCAAAAAGCCTGTATCCCGGCTGGAGCTTTTGGCAAGAGTGAATAACATCATTACCCTGAAGCGATCGGAAATGCGGAATTTGCAGCTTATAGATGCCCTTCGCAAGGATCTTTCCACTGCTGCCATAATCCAACAAGCCATGCTTCCAAAATGGGTGTTTTTGGATAACAACATGCTGTTTTCTTCCTATTATGAAGCCTGTGAAGCTGTTGGAGGCGATCTATTCGATAGGATTAAGCTGGATGATAACAAGTATGTGGTGTATATTGGCGATGTTTCCGGGCACGGTGTTCAGGCAGCATTGCTGATGTCTGCCATAAAAAGCAGCATAAAGCTGATGATTGAAGCGCATAAAGATACCAAGACTCTGGCAGAGCTATTTACCAAATTGAACGAAAGGTTTTATCAGGATTTGTTTCTGCGCAATAACTATCTTACCCTGCTTATGGGGGTAATAGATCTGGAAATGCAGGAATTCCGCTATCTTAGTGCCGGTCACCCACCCCTAATTGTGATAGATTCTCTTACCAATGACATTACTATTCACGATACCAAAGGTTCTGTTCCCATGGGATGGATGGCGCATACCAATTATAGCGAAGATGATATTGGGCACTTTCCTTTATCCGCTTCGGATATCTTTTTAATCTTTACCGATGGAATCTACGAGTGTTCCAATCCACAGAACGAGCAATTAGGAATAGCTGGTTTAACTGATCTGATAAAAAACAAGCTGGATATAGATAGCTGTATAAGCATGCCATACAAAATAAAGCACTGCCTTATGGCTAATAACTACGAAACTTCTGCGGATGATTTCTCGCTGTTTGCCTTCCAAATGCATGCAATTTCCCCTGCAAAAACCTCTAATTTGCCGGAAGCGAAAGAGAAAAGAGTAAAGCATCATCGCATAATCCTACGCTCTGCCTTGAAAGAAGTGGGCAAAACTGCCCTGGAATGTGAAAAACTGATTCTGGATTGGACAATGGACAGTTTGTTGGCTGCAAAAGTGGAATTGATTGTGGATGAATTCCTTAACAACATCATAATCTATGGTTATAACTATCAGGAAGATGCCGAAATTGTGATGGAATTTATGATAAACTCTCAAAAACTAAGTATCCGGTTCTGGGATACCGGCATAGAATGGGTACCCGAAAACTACACTTACAATATTGACTATCCTTACGATTTTGAACTGGATGGCTTACAATCCAGCGGTAGAGGAATTAGAATAATTATGTCCATGAGCAACCACTTTGTAAGGGTTCGCTATGCAAATCTGAATGAAACGACGGTGGAGATTTCTTTGTGATCAGCATTATCTTGCGGGCAAAAAACGAAATGCCCTGGATTAAATATACCCTAAGAATGCTTAAACTGCAAACTCGCCAGGATGTGCAGTTAATTTGTGTGGATTCTGGTTCTACAGATGGAAGCTGGAAATTTTTGCAAAGCTGTAAACCAGATGTGCTATATCAAATTGAGGCAAAGGATTATATTCCGGGAAAGGTTCTAAACCAGGCTATCAGCCATGCTAAGGGAGATTTCATTGTTTTCAACAATGCGGATTGCATACCTAAGAACAAAAATTGGCTGCAAAACCTGATACAACCTCTGGAAAATGATCCTGAACTCGGGGCAGTATATGCAAATCAAATTCACCGTCCCAATGCTATTCCTTTGGTGCAGAAAGATTACCAGCGCGCTTTTGGAGATGGCGAAATTGCAGCCACCTGGAAGCATTTCTTCTCGCTTGCCAGCAGTGCAATTAGGCGGGAGGTTATTATTCAGCATCCCTTCAAGGAAGATATTCAGTATTCCGAAGATATAGAGTGGTCTTGGAGGATGAAACAACTGGGCTACAAGATTATGTATGTTCCGGATGCCATTGTGGAGCATTCACACAATTACACCCTACCCCAAATAAAAAAACGATATCTGGGAGAAGGCACAGCGGAAGCAGAAATATATCGCAGCTATTACCGGGATCATCCGGAAGAGCTTTCTTTTATGCGCACTGTAGTATTAGCCTCTGGAGCAGAAAGCATCAGGGACTGGAAGTATCTTATCAAACATAAATACTATCAATGGATTCCCCTGGCACCTGTTTATCGGCTGGCACAACGCTACTTTGCCTACAAAGGAAGGTTA
>JAQVMI010000037.1 GCA_028703735.1 Candidatus Cloacimonadota bacterium
TGGGTTCAAAACCATCCATCTCCACTAACAATTGATTCAAGGTTTGTTCACGTTCATCATGACCACCCCCTAAACCGGTTCCTCTATGCCTGCCAACTGCATCAATTTCATCGATAAATGTTATGCAAGGCGAATTCTTCTTGGCTTGTTCAAACAGATCACGAACTCTGGCTGCGCCTACACCTACAAACATCTCCACAAAATCTGATCCACTAATAGAAAAGAAGGGAACTCCAGCTTCACCGGAAACTGCCTTTGCTAAAAGGGTTTTACCCGTGCCGGGTCTGCCTACCAATAAAACACCGCGAGGTATCCTTCCGCCTAAACGTTGGAACTTTTTGGGGTCTTTTAAGAATTCCACAATTTCCTGAAGTTCTTCTTTTGCTTCATCCACACCGGCAACATCCTTAAAGGATATACCAGATTTACTTGCCTCATGCAGACGTGCTTTGCTTTTTCCAAAGCTGAATGCTTTGGAATTCTGGCTTCCCATGCTCCGGAGAAAAAACACATAGAAAAGCACCAGAAGCAAAACCGGCAACAGATAAGAAAGCAAACCCGCCCAGCGTGATGGTCTGGTGGCACTTACCTTTATCCCAAGTGAAACCAAAGAATCCACCAGGGAGGGGTTTTCGAAGGGGAGTGTGCTAAGATACTTCTTGTTTGCCAAATCCGAATACAGGATATCTTTTTCGGTAAATTGCACTTGTGCAACTTGTTGACTCCTTACCCGAATCATGAAATTGCTGAAGCTTTCCTTGCTTACGGGGTCGTTGGAATTACTGTAAGTGTGCAGAATAAGCACCATTAAAAGCGTAAGTCCAATAATAAAAGGTATGGAAATGTTAGATTTTTTACCCTTTGCTACACTTGGGGAAATTGGTGCACTACCGGGTAAACGAGTTGGTGGAGTAGCATTCTTGTTGCGTTTCTTCACCAAGATCATGCGGATAATGCTAAACACAGAAATTATTATCAATGCATACATAAACCAACTTATCATGGTAGAAAACTGCTCAAAAACATCCCTGGTAGCTGGCAGAACCTTGGGATCCAGCTTCAGGCTATCTTTCACCTGGGCAGTTAAATTGGTTAATGTACCAAGTCCTAAGATTGTAATCACATATTTCATCATAAATATAGCTCTTCTTTCAAAATACCTATATAGGGGAGATTGCGATACTTTTCGGCAAAATCCAAGCCGTATCCTACCACAAATTCATTTTTTACTTCGAATCCCACATAGTCAAAAACCACATCGATTTTATGAGCAGCGGGTTTATCCAAAAGAACACAGGTTCGAAGTGAATTTGGCTTATGCTGCCACAAATAGTCCTTTATATATTGCAGGGAAAGTCCGGAATCTACGATATCTTCCACCACAATTACATCTCGTCCGTTTATATCTATATCTATATCCTTGCGGATTTTTACAACACCACTACTACTGGTTCCAGCTCCATAGCTGCTTATAGCCAGGAAATCCATCTCTATGGGGATGGAAATGCTGCGAACTAAATCAGCCATAAAGATAAAGCCACCCTTAAGGATGCCAATTAATACCGGGGTTTTTTCTTTATACTCAGTAGAAATTTCCAAACCGATCTCCCGGATTCGGGTTTGTATCTTAAATTCATCAAAAAGCACGGCGGAAATATCACAGTTCATCAAGTTCATTGTTTCCTCTTATGGTTTTTTTCGGTTCGCAGCACGTTTGGGCTTTTCAGCAGTAGATTCGGCTATTATCTGTAAATAGTGGCTGCTGTTTTCATCATAACGAACCCGGTTATCAATTCTATGTCCCACAATCCAAAATATCTTTTCTCCATCATCCAAGATGGGAACGAAATCTCTATCAAATTTGGGGACTTTTTCGTCAATAAAAAACTCTTTCAATCGCTTAAAATTCGTCATTCCAAAAGGAATAAAGCGGTCTCCCAAATGACGGCATCTAATTTTGAAGGGATAGTTCACTTTATCGGCATCAACTAATATTTGATACTCTCCATTTTGTGGTTCAATATCTTTTGGCAGAACCTTTAAATACTTGAAACTAAAGCGGTAATCCCCATACACCGCGCGTGCTCTATCGGCATCAATTTCCAATTCTACAGTGCTTAGGGTGGCTTCATCATCTTTCAGGTAAAAAATTAGCTCATCATAAAGTTTTCTTACCTTAACTCCATGAGACAGTATCAGTTCCTTGCATCCCTGTGATGCTAAGATATCCTCAATAGCTTCGGAGTGCGAGGTTAAAAAGTCATTTTCCAAACCGCAAACAGTTCTAAAAGCCTGTCTAAATATATAGTACTGTTCCACAGAGCTAAGCTTCAGTAAAGCAGCCAAGTCCAGAATAACCTTGTGAGGTAAAACGTCTATAGAGATGCGCTTGAATTGCAATTTAGAGCGTTCTTTTAGTAGCTTATCCGCTTGGTTTACAATTTCTGCTTGCCTGGCTAATCGCTCTACAATTGCGGGATTATATTCCTTTGCAATTTTGGGTATAAGATCATTCCTCAAGCGATTGCGGCTGAAGTTATTATCATTATTGCTGGCATCTTCACACCATGTGATATTCTTTGCAATTAATATAGACTCTATTTCTGCATGCGTGAAGCACAGCATGGGGTGAACCACTTTCTCGTAGATAGGTTTTATTCCAGCCATGCCACCCAATCCTGAGCCACGAAACATGTTAAACAGCACGGTTTCGGCTTGATCATTTTTGTGATGAGCCAGCAGGATTTTATCAAATTTGTAACTGTGCAAAACACTGTAAAAAACCTCAAAACGAAGGCTGCGAGCCAAGCTCTCCAGGTTTCCTTGTGAGGGGATGGATATCTTACGGATAATGAGTGGAACATTCAAACTTAAACAAAGCTGCCTTATTGCATCCTCATCGTTTTGACTTTCCCTGCCACGTAATTGATGATTTACGTGAACTGCCAGTATGGAGATGTTTAAACTGTGCCTAAGACTGGATAACAACACAAGCAAAGCTGTGGAATCAGCACCCGCAGAACAGGTTATGATAACTTTATCACCGCTGTTTATCAGGTGTTTATGCTTAATATAATCTGTCAGTTTTTTTTGGGCACTGGCAAAATCCATCCGCGATCTCCAAGGTAACGCTTATTTTCGTGTTTATGTTTATATATATCAGTAAGTTAATACATTCATTTCTAAAGTTCCATCATACTGCAATGTCATTCCAGCGAAAGCAGGAATCCAGTCCATTTGTCATTCCTGCGAAAGCAGGAATCCACTCTATTAGATTCCGGATCAAGTCCGGAATGACAGCGTCTGTCTTTCCTGCGAAAGCAGGAATCTACTTTATTAAATTCCGGATCAAGTCCGGAATGACAGCGTCTGTCTTTCCTGCGAAGGCAGGAATCTACTTTATTAAATTCCGGATCAAGTCCGGAATGACAAAATCTAATCAGCAAGCAAACGCAGCACCTGAAGTTTAACAAGATACATCGAATATTACAAAAAAACACATTTTCTGAAAAAGCCCAATAGCTGTCAATAGCAAAATTATGCCAGGCTTATGGGGGCGTTTGCACCGCTGCATAAATAAAGCCCGGAAGTATAGAAATCCGGGCTTTAATACTTGCTTTGGTTAAAGTTTAGATATGCTTATTAAGCTTATCCAATATTTTGTCTTTCTGTACTAAACCGACCAATTGTTCATGAACGGTTCCCCCCACAAAAACTAACAAAGTGGGTATAGACATGATGGAGTATTTTGCGGCAATATCCGGTGATTCATCTACGTTCACAGATACAACCTTAGCTTTTCCCACTAATTCATCGGCAAGTTTATGCACTATGGGAGTTAATGCTTTGCAGGGTCCGCACCAAGGTGCCCAAAAATCTACGAGCACAGGGATGCTGGATTTTAATACTTCTTCTTCGAATGCGGCGGATTTTACTTCGACTATAGCCATAATATTACTCAACAATAGCGAGGATATCACTCTTGGAAAGGATCAGCAGTTTGTCTCCATCGAGTTCTATTTCGGTTCCGGCATATTTTCCATAAAGTACTAAATCGCCAACTTTAACAAGTTTTTGAAGATCTTCATCGGTTCCTACGGCTATTATTTCTGCCATTTGTGGCTTTTCTTTTGCTGTATCAGGAATTATAATTCCCCCAATGGTCTTCTCCTGGGCGGCGTTGCGTATTTTCACAACAACGTGATCTTCGATAGGTCTAAGTTTCATTATTACCTCCATAAGTTATCTGGTTAATTTCAAAGATAAGATAAACACCATATGCTTCTTTAGCAAACACAAAATTAGACTGCTAATTTTTGTCAAGCAAAATCAAAACCCAGTTTTGCAAAATTTTCCCACACTTTATAGACAGTGGAGATAAGTTATCTGTGGGGAATTGGAATTACCCACCCCATAACAAGCTTGTCAAGACAGAAGCTGAACCATATTTGAAAACTAATGTTCGGATTTGCGGTGTTTAAAATAGACGCCAAAGGTGGTGTGTAACACGCAGTTTCGTAACGATTTATCCACTTCAACATATTTTGCTTGACAAATATCTGTGGATAAATAAACGTTAGAACGTAAGCAAAACAAGGCAATAACACTAACAAAATATGGAGGAACTAATGAAAACAGCCATGCTGATTGGCATCCTGTTTGTATTCGTTAACGGGTTGCTGGCTCTGTCCAGCTATGGCACATCTGCCCCCGTAGTGAATGACACCGTCGATCCGTCACTTTCTATTCTTACTCCCAACGGCGGCGAAGCTTGGTATATCGGTGATACCAATGATATCACCTGGACTGCGTCCGACACAAATCTATCCCCCAATAGTGTCTATCTGTGGTATAGCCTGAATGGTGGAACTAATTACAGCTCTTTGGCAGAAGCCATAGCCAATAGCGGCAGCTACCCTTGGGAAATGCCATCTACAGAGAGTTATAACGCCAGAGTGCGCATCAAGGTATCCGATAGTTTTGGCAATTTCACTCAAAAAGCCAGTACCAGTAGCTTTACAATCACATACGTACCGCCAGATACGGTTCAGGCGGTTAATGTAAACATCTCTAATAATGTGGATGCTATCATCACCTGGCAACCTGTTACCCAAACCATCTACAACACACCCATCACCCCCGATGGCTATATTGTGCTGTATAACGAAACGCCTTATGTGGACGACCAGTTTTATTACTTTCTAACTGAGACAGCTAACCTTAGCTTCACCCACCTGCGTGTTGCACGCTTTCGCAGCCAGATGTTTTACCGCATTGTGGCTTACAAGGATTATAGCGGTAGAATGGCTGATGTTTTACAAGCAGCTAAAACAAATCCGGATGTTAAACTAAGCCTGGCAGATATCAAACAAGCCCTTGCATCCCAAACCTTTGGAGGTGGCAAATGAGAAAGATGAACTACAACTGTAACGCTGGCTTTAGCCGGTTGTTTCACTGGCTTCAGCCGGTGAGTGGGATGCACTTGCAGCAAAGCAAACAAAACCGGCTAAAGCCAGTGAAACAACCGGCTGAAGCCTGCGTTACCTGCTTAAGAACATCCTTGTTTCTATTCATTTTCACCCTTCTCAGTTTTAGCCTCTTTGCCGAAACCATCGCCTTGCAAAGCTTCGAAAGCCAAGCTACCGATACCTACAGCTACACTGCCAATCCTACTCCAGACAGCAAACGCATCTGGTGGGGACCAACTTCCGAAAACATGGGTGGTGCCACTGCTTATCAAGGCACAATTTATTGGGCGGGTTGGGATTTGGATAATGTGGAAAGCACCATAACCTTCCAAACCCTTACGCTGCAAGCAGGCTACACCTATAATGTAAGTTTCTATTACTTCACCAAAAACCTCGCAACCACCAACGACTATTGCCGTTACAGCGTTAAATACGACAACGGCACCAATTGGGATGGCTGGGTTACAGTAAACAATAACAGCAATGCCTGGACAGCAGTTTCGGTGGATGTGCCAAGTGGTAGCAACTATCTGCGCTTAAGGCTTTCATCAAAGTTCGATGGGCCTACCAAATATGCGCACTGGGACTATATCAAAGTGGAAAAGACTCCCATTCCTAATACAGCTCCGGTTGTTTCCAATGTAACTGTTAGCCAACGCATGGATGGTAGCAAACTGGTGGATATTTGGTATGACCTATTTGATGCTGAATCAGAACTGTGCGAAATCACCTTCAAGCTTAGTGCCGATGGTGGTGCCAGCTATGACATTATCCCCAGTCTGGCAAATTTAAGTGGTGATTTTGGCAATGACCTTCCAAGCGGAACCAATAAACATATAGTGTGGAATGCGGGTGCCGAAAGCTATAGCCTGAACGCCAACAACTATCTCTACAGGGTTTATGCCGATGATGGCAGTACCCCACCCATGCCGGAGAATTTTGTACTGGTGGAAGGCGGTACCTTTAACAACGGAACCTCTGATGTAACCTTGTCCTCTTTCTACATCGATAAGTATGAACTTACGCAGGCAGGATATCAGGCAGTGATGGGTAGCAATCCAGCATCAGGATATGGAGAAGGTAGCAACTATCCGGTTTATAATGTCAATTGGTTCAATGCCATTGAATACAGTAATCGCCGCACTATGCAGGAAGGCTTAACCCCTTGCTACAGCTATGGCACCTACGGCACTAATCCGGATAACTGGCCCGGGGGCTGGAACAACGATTACAACAATCACACCAATGTAACATGCAACTGGACAGCGGGTGGCTACAGACTACCCACCGAGATGGAATGGCAGTTTGCTGCCCGGGGTGGCAATCAGACGCATAACTATACCTACAGTGGTAGTAATGATATCAATGCTGTAGCCTTTTATTGGGACAATGGTGGTTCGACCCAACCCTATTCAACCCATACAGTTGGTGGTTTTGCACCCAATGAGCTTGGCACCTTTGACATGAGTGGAAATGTGTGGGAATGGGTGTGGGACATCTATGGCGACTATCCAAGTGGTTCACAAACTAATCCTACGGGAGCAAATAGCGGGTCTAACCGTGTGCTACGCGGCGGTAGCTGGTACTTCGATGCCAACTACTGCACCGTTTCCAATCGGGTTGACGGCGTTGCGACCGGCAGCGGCAGCAATGTGGGCTTCCGCTTGTGTAGGGTTTCCCCTTGATTTTTGTTTTTTGTTCTTTTTGCCTTTTGCAAAGTAGTGACAGTCGCCTCGACTGTCTTCAGCACACGAGGCGTGTGCAATTACGGCGAAGGGACAAAGCTTAGCAGGAGTCATTTGCGCCTGTAGCATTTTGCCGTTACTCCAGATTACATGGCGCAAAGGACTCATGCGAAACAATGGAAACCACGTGGGGGTGCAGGGGGATTTTTCCCCCTGCCCGCGGGGTTTTGACTTATAATTCTGCCCCAAGAAATCTTGCACAGTTCTCTCTTTTCACAGGGCGGAATTATGAGTTAAAACGAGAGCTGGAGGTGTGAATGCAGTATCCGGGAGTACCAATTGTGTTTAACTATGGAAAGTATCGCGGAGAAGATAGTCTATCAGCGAAGATTAATCAACGATACTTTATAAATCAACCATACGCGGAAGTTTGACTTGTCTCTGAAGCCATTGAGAATATCATCCTTACCTATGTCTTGAACGGCTTTAGTTGAGGGTTAAACAAAGGCTATTTCGTAAGCGGTGACTGTAGGGGATATTATTGGGAGATAAGGGTATAGACTTGAAAAGGGATTTTGTTTAACTCAAAAAAAGCCACGCTGCCGTTAAGTGTTAAGGTAAAGTTTGCGGAAGTGGCTTTTTTTAAGTCAAACCTCCCCTGTGGGTCGCAGGTAAGAATTAAGCAAATTGCAATAAAAGAAAAAGGGGGCGGGGAGCCCCCATGTGTGTGTTGAGGTATGTGTCGTCTATATAAGCTGTTACAGGTATTCTTCGCAGTGCCAAACTCCACCATTGATACGTTTTAACTGGCAGAGTGAACTATTTTGGCAATGGGCACAAAGCCCATAGCCTTCCTCGATATCCTTGCAAACATCTAAGGTTGAGCAGGTTAACAGGCAGTTGGTTTCTTCTCCTGCCTCATAATCATCACAATCGTAAATCAGGCTACAGCTACTTGCCAGGCAGCAAGCTAATTTGTGTTGGCAATATGCACACAAGCCAGATTTATTGAATGTTTTATCCAGTATATCCCGGTTTATAAAGCTATCGAGCTCCACTTTTCTTAATACTGTTCTTGCTACTGCAGCCATTTTATTCCTTTAATCAGGTGTGTTTATTTTATGGTACTATATGCAAGGGTTGTGCCAAACGGAAATAATAAATATCACAATCTTGTAATGGTATAATATACAACGAAATAAGGTTACAACATGTCGTATCACTTGTCACGAAATCTACCCAAAAATGTGGGGGTATCTTCCCCAGTGTGGAATATCTCTACAGTTGCAAAGTGCAAAGAGCATCATTTTTGCTAATGAATCTGGTTGTGAATTACTAAGCAGCTCTCAGCCTTGCCATTTATCATAATGCTTGACGAAAACTCACAAACAAAAAATAAGGAATCCTTAAAAGATATTGAAGGAAAAACTAATGGATACTCCCGAAAATCCCGTCAAGAATTTGGAAGAGAAGAATATAGGATCAAATTTTATCCGCTTTATGATAGATCGAGATTTAGAAAGCGGAAAGCATACAAGCATTGTTACCCGCTTTCCTCCAGAGCCAAATGGATATTTGCATATTGGTCACGCCAAATCAATTTGCCTGAATTTTGGTTTAGCAAGAGATTATGCGGGTAGGTGTCATTTACGTTTTGATGATACAAATCCGGTTAAAGAAGATGTGGAATATGTGGATTCCATTATGGATGATGTTCGCTGGTTAGGTTTTGATTGGCATGACAAGCTTTTTTACGCTTCAGATTACTTTGCCAAGCTCTACGATTATGCAGAAAATCTCATTCAGCAGGGCAAGGCTTTCGTTTGTGATCTTAGCCTTTCTGAGCTTAGGGACTACAGAGGAACCTTAACCGTTCCAGGAAAAAATAGTCCTTATAGAGATAGATCCATCGAAGAAAACCTGGATTTGTTCAGAAGGATGCGGGATGGAGAATTTGCAGATGGTAGCAGATCTCTGCGTGCAAAAATTGATATGAATTCCCCTAATCTAAATATGCGCGATCCGGTTATATATCGCATAAAAAAAACACATCACCATCGCACTGGAGCAGATTGGCAGATTTACCCGATGTACGACTACACACATTGTATTTCGGATGCTTTAGAAGGGATTACACATTCTATCTGCACTTTGGAATTTGAAGATCACCGCCCTCTGTACGATTGGTTTTTGGATCAGTTACCAGTTCCTTGCCATCCTCAGCAGATAGAATTTGCACGGTTGAATTTAACCTATACTGTTATGAGCAAGCGTCGGCTCTTAGAATTAGTAAGCAGTGGATTGGTAAAAGGTTGGGACGATCCACGCATGCCTACTATTGCAGGAATGCGTCGTCGAGGTTATCCGCCGGAAGCAATAAGAGAATTTGCCGAACGTATTGGCGTAGCTAAAGCTAATTCCCTGGTGGATAACGATTTGCTGATGTTCTGCGTTCGCGAAGAATTAAACAGGACTGCAAAGCGGGTAATGGCAGTGATGAATCCCCTAAAGCTAACCATTTCCAATTATCCCGATGGACTTGTGGAAGATATTGAAGCAGAAAACAATCCGGAAGATATTGCCTCTGGAACCAGGCAGGTAAAATTCTCTAAAACACTATTTATTGAACGTGAAGATTTCTCCGAAAACCCTCCCAAAGGATGGTTCCGGCTTGCTCCTGGAAAAGAAGTCCGCCTTAAACATGCCTATTATATCACTTGTGATGAAGTGATAAAAAATGAGGAGGGAGAAATCTTGGAAGTAATTTGCAGCTATGATCCCTTATCAAAGGGTGGAGGAACTCCTGACGGTCGCAAGATCAAGGGTACTTTGCATTGGGTATCGGCTATTCATGCCATTCCTGTGGAATTACGTTTGTATGATCACCTTTTCACAATAGCGGATCTAAACGAAATTGAGGAAGGAAAGGATTATAAAGATTACTTGAATCCAACCTCCTTAGTGATTAATACTTCCTGCATGGCGGAAGCTTCCCTGGCTGATCTAAGCATAGGTGAACGCTATCAGTTCCTAAGGCTTGGCTATTTCTGCGTGGATAGTGATAGCCTGCCAGAAAAACCAGTTTTTAACAGAATTGTATCACTGAAAGATAGCTGGGCAAAACAAGTAAAAAAGTAAGCCATAAAACTGCTGCTTTCGGCTGTAGCTTGCAAGGCGGGTTGCAAGTAAAGATTTTGTAACGATAGTCTGGAAAGTATTAGTTATAAAGATCCAGCAAGCTTTTTGTAAGGTGCTCTCTGGAGTATTGATGCAGTATCTGCAATGGGATAGGTCTATTTTGGGGTAGGGAAAGTAGCTTGTTTATGCAGCTAACAATCTGATCTATATCACTAACATGAGCGTATTTACCACCCTGTGTCTGGTCTAAAACTCCCTTTATGATACTATTTTTAGGTCCCACAGCCAAAATGGGCTTGCCTAATCTTAGAAGTTCGAATAGTTTTCCTGTATAACTGTGCTCGGATTCGGGATCATCGCTAAGCATAA
>JAQVMI010000445.1 GCA_028703735.1 Candidatus Cloacimonadota bacterium
GCTCGATTGCGCTGCGCACAAAGGGTTCCAAGGCCTTCCAATTGGCAGAATCGCAAAAGATGTAAACATCACGGTCGTCACCCATGGCCAAAGGCTTGGCGTGATCTATCAAATTGTCGAAAGCTGTCCAGCGCTGAGGCTCGGACTTGCCTTTGTTGCATCCTGCCAGGATCAGCAACAACATTGCAAAAACTATAAGCTTACGCATGGGTTTGCTCCTTATTAAACAAAACTAACAGATAATTTAATCCACTTAGCAAGGTAACCGCTGCAACAATCCAAAACCAGATTGCCACACCCACAATTACCTTATCCGGCAAAGGATTTAGATATGCCCACGCAGCCAAAGCCACAATGATTCCCACCATCTGCATCACAGTTTTCAACTTACCCATTTTGTCCGCAGCCATCACGATCCCCTTTTGGTGGTAAATCTCCCGCAGGATTGTGATAAGCAACTCTCTGAGAAAGATAACAAAGAATACTACCATGCTAATTTTATAGGGATACAGCCAGCATAGTCCTGCCAGAGCAGAAATTACCAAAGCCTTGTCCGCCAAAGGATCCATAATCTTGCCAAAATTGCTGATAACCTGCAGTTTGCGAGCCAAAAAGCCATCCAGATAATCTGTAATACTGGCAATAATAAAAACGAATAGCGCAATTTTTATGCTGCTTGCATCGGTGGAAACAAACAGATAATACAAAAATACCGGCACCATCAGGAACCGCATAATGGTAAGGACATTAGGTATCTGTTGCTTCATTATTTGCCTCCGTTGTAGATATCTCTGGGGTTAGGATCTGAACGGGATTTTCGTTGTAACTGATTTCCTGATCAAAAGTGTGCAGGGTAAAATGCGTTATCAAAGTTCCTGTTAAAGCAGCCACAAGCTGCGCAATAAAAACCCAGTAAGGCACAATCTGGGGAAGGTGCAACGAAAATACCAAAATAAAATAGGTGGCTATGCAAAGTGGCAAAGGAATCAGCAACATTGCCCAAGTGTGCCGCACTCCCTGTTCCTGATGGCGAATCTTGTCTATCACGCTGTGCTTTTTTCCCTGATAGTGCAGCAAAACATGCAGCTCAAAACTTAGACGGCTGAAAACAACCGTTAGCAGCATTAGCACAAAGGCAAAAGCGGTGAAGCTGATGTTTCGCCTTTGAATCAGCTTTAGCTCATCCGCCAAATCGTTATAAGCACTGGCTTGGCTGTCAATATCTGTTTCGGCAATTCTGGCACGCAGAATATCCAGTATAACTGCTTTCGCTTTAATAGCTTTTTGGGTTGGTTGTAAACTTATTGTGATGATGTCGGGAAAGCTGTAATCCTCTATCATCTCTTCATTCAGAGGCAAGCCGTAAGCTGTGATTAGTTCAGTAGCTGCCTGATGGGCTGTTTCGTGCACCACAGTTTTGATGCCGGCAACGGATTTCAGCTCTCTCATAAGGGGCTCTACTTTTGTGGTATCGGCTACATAGGCATATATTGGCAGCCTGGAAATATCGTCCAATTTTGCCTGCAGACTGCGCATGGATTCGTAACTTAGGTACTGCCAACCTCCAAAGAGGATGCTTAGCATGATTATGATTAGAAAAAAACGGGGTTTCATAAATTTGTCCTTGAGCTTAAATGAAATATTAGTGAGCTGTTATCCGCCGGTTGAATCGCTTGAATTTCAAGGCAAGCTGATGCGGCTTCCTGCAGAACTTCGTCCTTTCGTGAGATGGGGTATAGCAGGATTGCGCTGCCGCCATCCCATAAATTGCGTTTGCAGCAGTCCAAAACTTGCGCTAAATTGCAAAGCACTTCACTGCGGCTGACGGCACGTTCGTAAAGCGGGCTGAGCAAACCACTACCCAGCTTTTGCCAGGGAGGATTAGACACAATTAGATTAAACTTCTGCTCTGCCACGAAAGAATTCAAATCCGCACAGATAAAACTGACAGGAACCAGCAGATGGTTTGCGTTATGCACTGCCAGATGGTGCAGATTCTCTTGAATTTCTACTCCTGTAATCTGCCAGGTTAAGAAGTGCCTTGCCAGCAAAAGGCTAAGCACTCCGCTGCCAGAGCCAAGCTCCAGCATTTTAAGCGGTTTGGGTTCAAAATTATCCACCACATATTGGTAAAGACATGCAGTAGCCGAGCTAACTCCCATAGTTTTATTACTTTGCCACATTTCACCTCCGGGAATCTGCAATTCGCGGATGCCAGAAGTTTTTGTAACAGATGATATTAGCATATTGCTTAGGACAATTCCAGCATTTTATCTATACTCCGCTTTGCTTTTGCAGCAATTTCCGGAGCAACGGTTATTTCATGCTGCATGTTTTGCATGGCCAGCAACACGTGTTCCAGGGTGGTTTTCTTCATGTTTTTACAATTTGCCCGTGGCGACAAACCAATGATGGACTTGTGTGGATAGATGTGCTGTAAATAATTCACCATCCCATTTTCGGTGGCAATAATGGCATTATCTCCTGTTTCCATCCATTTCATCATGCCACCGGTGGACATCACAAAATCTGCATGCTTAATAATTGCGGGATCGCATTCCGGATGTGCAAGTAGGGTGTGCAGAGGATATTTAGACCTCATTTCGGCTACGTCAGTTTCGCTAAATTGCAATTGATGTGCCGGACAGAA
>JAQVMI010000038.1:0-7896 GCA_028703735.1 Candidatus Cloacimonadota bacterium
AACTATCCCATATTTTAAGAGCAAACTGTATCTGCAAACCAGTTATTCCACAATCAGTTGGGATGATAGCAGCAAGCGTAGTTTCAGCCAGCTTAATCTGGAGCATAGCACCTCTGTGCCAAACCATCCCTGGCTGCAAGGTGAGCCTCTCACAATCAGCAATAGCCACGGTTTGGCAAACTTCAGCTTTGTGTCTGGAGGCAGCACTGTAAGCACTGTGCCGGCTAATTTTTACCTGTCTCTACCGGTGGAAACCCTGCCGGAAAACCTTGTTCTGTTTAACAACACCAACTACCCTCGTCTGAAGCATTATCTACCTGCTACTACCTTCACCGGTGATAGTTTTGTAGCTTCCAATGGCAATCTGATAATCTATCCGGAATATGCCGGACAGCTTTTTAGTTCTGGTATCAGTTACACAAATCCCATGTCACTAAGAGTTTATCCTACTATGACCTATGTGATGGGTGAGCTGCGTTTTTACACTTATGGAGCTGCATCGGAAGGGCAAAGTGCCTTGTTCAATATCACCAGGAGCAATGCCTTATCTGATCCCTACCAGATACTATCCAGCCAATACACCTTAGCCCAAACTTCTTCTGCTTATTCTATAAGCACTGCTACGGAAGCTAATTATGCAACCTTTGAACCCATCTTATTCTTCAAACGCAGCTCCCGAAATCAGAACCTGCTATTTTACGAAGGCAATGGAGATTTTTATAGGCTTTATCCCTACAACCAGAGCGAAACCTTTGATCCCTGGGCTTTTATGATTGATGGAAGCTACAATGGTATCTCGCTATCTTATAATGGCAGCTATGCTTCATTTACGGATTCTGCAGTACATACTTTTGTTGCCAGCCCTATTGCCACGTCTGTCCGGGATGCTGTGCTTTCTCTTTATCAGGCACAGTTTGTGCTGCCCGGTTTCTTTATAGGAGCCACAGTTCCATTGGGTTCCACAATGCGGATGGAAAAACTTAGCAGTCTGCCCGGAGTGTCTAACCTTATGGCAGCATATCAATTGCAGCTTACCCGACCCAATGGTCAACCAGTAAACCCAAGTTTCTACAATGTTGTGGGTGCCACGCAGGAACCTTATCTCTATATTCCGGTTAGCAATATCGAGGCAATTCCCAACGCCCGCTTTTTTTATCGGGATATTATTGGGCAGATAACAGAGCTTACCCGGGTGGAAAATTTTAGCACAAACTATGCCAGCGAATATACGGTGCTGGGGAATAGCTTTATCTGCACGGTCAATAATCCCGGAATCTTCTATGTAACTGGTCAGTAATCCTACTATAGCCTGACAACTCTATAGGCAAACAGGCATCAGCACAATCCTCTTTTCCTGCTTCCCCCGGGATTGGGTTTTATGTGATGTTTATTGATGTCCACAGGGAAGTGTTATAGGCGCATTAAGGGAAAAAGGGGAGGTGATGAGCAAAACATTGGGATATTTCCGGGGCAGCAGGAAGCTTTCAACTTACACCCAATAAATAACATTGACAGGATTTCTGCTTGGTGCATTTATGTTATTTCGTCTTGTGTTACCTAACGTGAAAATGGATGATGCCTGAAAAGCTACATCTGTGATACCATAAACAATAGTGCTAAACTGAGGAGTTTACCTATATGCTGATCAAAGACAAACCCAAGTCCGATAGCCCAGAAAGTGAAAGTAAGGATTTCAAACAGGAATTATTTAAGATTACTGAAGCTGTTCAGAGTAAAGAAATCGCCAGCAAAACCGGAGGTGAAGATTGTGAACAGCTAAAGCGAGATAATGATCTCCTTAAGCAGGACATTGCTTTATATAAATCTTTCATAGAAAACCTGAATGCCACTGTTGTTGCCATGACCCCCGATGGAATAATCACCTATGCCTCACCAAACTGGAAATTGCTGCTTGGACATGATACAGATGAAGTGCTAAACATATCTGTATTTGATAAATTTATCCATCCTGAAGACGCCCCTAAGAACTTGGAATACATGAAGAAAACTATCAGTTCTGGTAAAAGCCAGGGTGAAATTGAATATAGAATAAAGCACAAAGATGGCTCTTGGAAATGGCATGCAGCCCGCGCCTCTCTTATTTTCGATGAACATGGCAAGGTAAAATCCTTTTTGGCAATAGGAATGGACATCAGCGAAAGAAAAGCAGCTAATGAAAAACTCCGGCAGAGTGAAGCGGATTTTCGCTTATTGATAGAAAACATGCAGGAAGGTGTAATCTATGTGGATAATGACGATATAATTCAGTACATAAACCGAAGCTGTTGCGAAATATATGGGTTCACCTGTGCTGAAGTGATTGGCAAAACTGGCTATGAAATCCTCATAATCGAAGAAGACCGTAAGATAATAACCGAAAAAAATAACTTGCGCCAACAAGGTATCTCGGATATTTACGAAGTTCGGGGCAGGAAAGTGAATGGAGACCCGCTGTGGCTAAGAATTAAAGGTGCTCCCATTCGTAATGAAGCTGGTGAAGTGATAGGCTCCGTAGGCATTATGACCGATATTACTAAGCAAAAACGGATAGAAGAGGATAAACTGAACTTGCTGAACATTATTGATAACAGCCTGAACGAGATTTTTATCTTCGATGCCGAAACTCTGCTTTTCGATTATGTAAACTCCGGTGCTTTGAAAAATACCGGATACACAATGGATGAACTGAAGGCCCTAACCCCGCTGGATGTAATCCCGGTGCTGAATCATGATGAATTCGTAAAAATGCTGCAAACCTTGGAAACAGGTGAAAATGAAGTACTTAGGTTTGATTCCATACATAAACGGAAAGATGGTTCCACCTACCCTGTGGAAGTGCTAATGCAATTTTACAAAAAAGGGAATGTATCCAGGTTCTTTGCAGTTATAAATGATTCTTCGCTTAGCAATTCTTTACGGGAACAGCTTTTAGCCTCGCAAAAAATGGATGCCATAGGCAGACTTGCCGGCGGAGTTGCACATGATTTTAACAATTTGCTAACCGTTATCCTTGGTTATGGCGAAGAGTTAATAAATGAACTTCCCCCGGATAGCCCATTAATAAGTGGAGCAGAAGAGATTATCAAAGCGGGAAAACGTGCTTCAAATTTAACCAGGCAGCTGTTAACCTTCAGCCATAAGCAAATGGTTCAGCCAAGGCTGATAAATCTTAACGAGCTTGTTCGTAATCTGCATAGTATGTTGCAGCGGATTATTGGTGAAGATATAGAAATAGCCTTGCAGTTTGACCACAATCTTAGCCCCCTGAAAGCCGATGCAGGACAAATGGAGCAGATAATTGTAAATCTTGCCCTTAATGCCCGTGATGCAATGCCTTCCGGAGGAAAGCTTACCATAGAAACTGCCAATTTAATAGTTGGCAAGGAACTATTACATGCAGGATTCGACAGCAAACCCGGGCAATATGTGCTGCTCTCTGTTACAGATACCGGCTGTGGAATGGATAAAGAAACTAAAGCCAGGATATTCGAACCCTTCTTCACCACCAAGGCTACGGGAAAAGGCTTGGGATTGGGACTTTCCACTGTTTATGGTATTGTTAAACAAGCGGAAGGAACAATAACTGTGCATAGCGAAATAGGCAAGGGAACTTGTTTCAAATTGCTGTTCCCCATTTCGAACAGTATGGAAGCCTTTGACCAGCCACGCCTTATTGCCAATGATCTGATGGGTAAGGGTGAACATATTTTAATTGTGGAAGACGAGGTAGCTCTGCTGAACTTCCTCTCGAAACTGGTTCGCAATATTGGCTACAATGTAAATGCCAAATCCAGTAGCTTGGAAGCACTGGCACTTATTAAACAAGGCTTTAAACCAAATTTGATAATCACTGATGTGGTTATGCCAACCCTGAATGGGAAAGAAATGGCAGATCAAATTAGGCAGTTGATACCAAATCAACAAATCCTGTTCATGTCCGGCTACACTGATGATACAATTGTGCATCATGGGGTTCTGGAAGAAGGTGTTTCATTTATCCATAAACCATTTACAGCCAAAGATATCGCCACAAAAATCAGCCATCTGCTTGCACAAGACGCGTTAAAGAATTCCTATGCAGAAATATTGATGTTAGATGATGAGGAAAGCCTAAGAACCCTGATGCAACGTGTTTGTACCAGACGTGGTCACAGGCTTACAGGAGCTGGAACTTTAGAAGAGGCTATGCAAGCATTAGCCAAACAACAATTCGACGTAATGCTTATAGATATGCATTTATTTTGTATGGACGGAGTGCAAGCTCTGGAACAAATTAGAGCTGCAGGGATCACCACACCCGCAATAGTCTTTAGCGGATCAGTAAGCCAACAAGAGAAAGAAGCCTTAAAGCCACTTGGGGTACTGAAAATCATGGAAAAGAACTTTAACAACCTCCCCCTGCTTCAACTGATTGAAGGATTGAAATCCGGGGTAGTAAAAGCAGAGGATATTGTCTGAGAATCTCTATTCAGGCGGAGCTTCGTTTATTACCAGCCAGTATAAGCCAAGGTTGTTTACAGCATCGGCAAACTGGTTAAAATCCACAGGTTTGCGGATGTAGCTATTGGCTCCCAGATCATAACTTGCACTAATATCAGGAATTTCTCCGGAAGAGGTAAGCACAACAACCGGTAACCTGCGGGTTCTGGGATCCTGCCTGATTAACCTTAGTAATTCCAGCCCATCCAAACGTGGAAGTTTAAGATCCAGTAGTATGATAGTAGGAAGTTTATTATCGGGTTCGAAGCATTCCTGAAAGAGGTATTTAGCTGCTTCCTGCCCGTCTTCTATAACGATAAGTTCGTTTAGTATCCTGTTTTTAACCAAAGCTCGCTTGGTAAGCTCTATGTCACTGGGATTATCTTCCACGAGTAAAATGGTCTTGTTTTTCATGAACCCTCCTTCAAGGTAAAATAGAAAGTAGCTCCTTTATTGGGATGAGCCTCTACCCATATCTCGCCACCATGACGATTTATAATTCTTTGCACAGTAGCAAGTCCTACCCCCGTACCTGGAAATTCTGCGGCTTTGTGCATGCGCTGAAAAACTCCAAAAAGTTTGCTTGCATATGCCATATCAAACCCTGCCCCATTATCTTTTACATAGAAAACAGTTTTGTGACCAGCATTGTCTGGACTATTGGCGATGCCTTTACCGAATTCTATTTTTGCTTGCTCTGTTTTAGTTGTAAATTTCCATGCATTGTTCAATAGATTGGTAAGCACAATCTCTAATAGATTATTATCACCCATAGCAGATAGATCGTTCTGGATGTGAACATCTACTATTCTATCACCGCTTTCTTCCTGAAGCCTGTTTATGATGTTCTTTGCCAGGGAAGATAGATTTACCTGCACAGTAGTTATATCTACCTTACCAATATGAGCAAGCTTCAGTAATCCTTCTATCAGTTGGCTCATACGCACAGCTTCAGCTCTGATTCGCTCTAAGTAAATTTTTGCCTGACCATCCAACACAGACTCGTAATCATCGAACAAGGCTTGGCTCCATCCATCAATACCCCTTAAAGGAGAGCGTAAATCGTGAGAAACTGAATAGCTAAATGCTTCCAACTCTTTATTGGCAATCTGAAGATCAGCCGTTCTGGCTATCACACGTTGTTCCAGCTCTTCATTCAGCTTCTTTATAGCATCATCAGCTTTTTTCTTTTCGGTGATTTCCCTAAAGAACACCGTTACACGGTTTTTCCCCGTATTAACAGCATGAATTTCAAAAGCACCAGAGATTCCCTCGGCTTCATAAACAATCTGTTCAGCCTGATAGTTCTCGCCTCCCAAAGCAACTCTGCGGTATATCTGGGGAATTTCTGTGCCGGCATTACCTGGAAAAGCTTCCAATAATTCTTTTCCGAGAAGTGCTTGATTATCTATTCCCAGAATTTTATCCGCAGACAAATTTGCCCCGGTTAATATGAGCCTGTTATCCGGCATTAACACAAAAGCATGAGCTCCAAAAGGTGCATTGTCAACAATTACTCTAAGGCGTTCTTCGCTCTCTGCAACCATTCTCTCTGCTTCTATCCTTTCGGTAATATCTTGCCCCTGGGCTATGGTAGAGAGCAGGGTTTTTCCATCTTCTTCGTACACTATTGCAGAATTCCACAATACTATGCGTATCTGCATGTCCTTGCGCTGAATGGGAAGCTCTACAGATTCCCAGCTACTAACCTTCGAAGCCAAACGAATCAACGACATGTTACTATCTCTGCTTTCAGGGGGGAAGAACAAGCTAAGATGCTTACCCAAAATTTCTTCTGCAGAATACTGGGTTAAGTGCTCAAAAGCTCGATTAAACCTTTCGATTAAGTAATTGGCATTCCACACGATTATCGGTGCATTTGCGTAATCCAGAAGGTTTTGAAGATACTGATTGGTTTCCCTAAGTTCATGCTCGGCACTCATTCTTTGGGTAGCATCTTCGTAAATTGCTACTATTTCACCCGATTCCAGTTTTAGCACCTTATTGTTCAACCAATATTCCAGCTTGTTTTCTTGGTAGTTAAAGGTATCACACTGCTTAGTTATACCCGTGTTATAAACTTCCCTAAAAACATCCAGCAAGCCCTTGTTTCTTAGATCAGGAAATACCTCCGAGGCTTTTAAGCCAATTATATATTCCTTGTGTGAATTCGTAATCCGCTGTCCCGCAGGATTTATATCACAAATGTAGAAATCACTATTATCTTCGGTACTCTGATATACCGAAACCCCATTGCTGAGATGTTCAAATAACTCGTGGAATCTGTACTCACTTTTCTTTAAATCATCTTCCGATTGCCTTTTAGCCTGTTCTAATTCGTTCATTTCCAGAGCGTAAGATATGTCTCCGGTTACTTCTTCCAGTAAGCGTATTTCCATTTCATTAAAGAAATTTAGCTCCTCAGAATACATGGTAAACACCAGTTCCACCCTATTATGCAAAACTATCGGCATGCTTATTACCGATCTATAGCCATTCTTTAGGGCACTATCCCTCCAGGGTTCCATGCAGGGATCATTGGCAATATCGTTGCAATAGAAGTATTTCATTGTTTGCACTGCCATTCCGCAGGGTCCCCTACCTTCTGGAACATCCTTAGTTGAGATATTGGGAATTACAGAAAAGTATCCGTTTTCGTCACCTGCCCAGAGAAGCGGTTTTACTATTTCCTCTTGTAGATCCACTTCGCCAATCCAAGCCATTTTAAACTTTCCAAAATCTATGGAAATTCGGCAAGCCTCCTGCAAAATTACCCTCGCATCACGGGTACGAACCATCATCTGATTAATCTCACTAATCACCGCATAAACACGGTTCATTTTAACAATCTCTTCTTCTGCCAGTTTCTGACTGGTGATATCCAAGATGGTATTCATAAAGTATAGCGGTTTTCCATCATAATCTCTTTGTAATACAGTGCTTACATCTGCCCAAACTACACTGCCATCCTTATGCTGGTAACGCTTTATGAAACGAGCACCCTCTTTTTCACCTGCCAATATAGAATCTATTATTTTTTGAGTGAGCTCCACATCATCGGGATGAGTAAAATCTTGCCATTTATGCTTCATCTCGCCTTGAGAATATCCCAGCATATTACATAGGGCAGTGTTTGGGTTAACGGTTCCATCCATGGATGTGAGTGATTTTCCCGCAATGGAATTCTCGAATACATTCCTGAATTTCAGCTCACTATATGCTAAGGCTTGTTCGGTAGCAATCTTTTGGGAAATATCCCGGATGATATGAACTGCCCCAATAATCTCCTTCTCCTCATCCAGGATTGGATCTACAGATATCTGATACCATTTACCATCCATTTCAAGTTCGGTAGATGCCCTGGCTTTTGTTTCCTTCATGGTTAGATAGGGGCAGTTTTGAACTGGCTTGTTCAAC
>JAQVMI010000038.1:7906-10655 GCA_028703735.1 Candidatus Cloacimonadota bacterium
CTCCAACAATTTGCTCTGGGACTCCAGGAACAGAACCTGCTTTATAATTGTTCGAGCGGATTATCTTCCAATTTGTATCCAGCAGCCAGACAACATCACTAATGCTATCGAAAGTGCTTTGCCACTCTTTGGCTATATGCTCATAATCCTGCTGTAACTTGGCTTTTGCCTGCTGAAGGATTAGCTGCTGATTTAGCCAGATGGAATCCCGCTGCCGCTCCATGTAGCCATAGGTTAAAGCAATTGCCAAAACAAGAATTACTGCAACTAACAGGGATAACCACATCCTTACCTTTAGTGGCTGATACAATTCCTGCTTATCCATTTTAGCAATCATATACCAGGGTGTTCCATACACTTTTCGGAGAGCCGAGACCACAGGAACATTGCGGTAATCATTGCTTTCCACTAAGCCTTCTACGCCAGATACTGCTTTAGCAGCCGGTAAATCCGGATTATCAGCAAGTTTATACCTTAGTTTCGCTGCTGTATTTTTTTGGTGCCGTAACTCATTCAGGAAAACTACCTCCGACCCTTCCTTTCGCACCAAGAGAGTCTCCGCTGTTTTGGTATTTACAGGCCAGGATTGAACCAAGGGATACAAGAATCTGGTGGGATCTATCTGAACCAGCCAAACACCTTGAGGTTTAGTGTTTGATGCTTGTGGCGCAACAACAGGGATCCAAAAAGACATGAAAACCTCAGATGCCTTTTCCCCTCTGGCATCCAAATCAGTGTGTAAATCTGCCATAACTATCTTTCCAGAGCTCATTACTTCGTGGAAGTATTGATTATGAAATTTGGATAGGGTTTTATTGTCTTCCGTTATGGATAACACTACCTCCCCCTGTTTATTTAGCAGTGCTATCCAAGTATAGTCATTGGGTTGTTTAATTATAAGAGCCCATTTCTTAAGATCTTCAGCATTAGATTTGTTCCCGGGATTAGATAAGTGCTCTATAGCCATTTCCTGAAGCAGAACTGTCTCTTTTATCTGGCTGGCATCTTCGTATCTTTCATTATACCAATTGGCTATCTGGGTAGCTTTAATGTCCGCTATGGAGATAAGATCAGCTTGGATGCTTTTTTTCCTCTGATGCGCTTCCAACAATAGATATCCGGAACCCAGGATGCTTAAAACAACAATAGAGATAGCAAGAACCATTGTAGGGGTTCTGTTCTTCTTGCGCATTAGGGCAGAATCCCCCTCCGGGATTGGTTTCAAGACATCCGGTAAAGCATCTTTGCTGCGGTTTTTACCCATCTTTTCTCCCTTAAAGCCAAGCAAGAAATATCAATTATGCGCACAATTCTGGATATATTACATGATAAACACAAAGTTAGCGTCGGCAAGTTATTTTTACCAGTTATGTCGCCAGCAAGGGAGATAGTGTTACGTCAAGTATCCTAATTCGCCGAGCGTTTGGGCTGTCAATCTCCTGATTGACAGAAGCGACGAAGTCGCTTGTAATTTTAGCGAGCTATGCTCGCTGTGGCAACCTAAGAGATTGCCACCCCAAGTGGAGAATAAATCCTGCACATCCGATAATCAGTACCCTATTCTTTACAATTAGCGAAGTTTTGCCAGAAGGTGCTTAAATAGTTCCAACTCCTCGGGGTTTTTGTATTCCAGAGTAATTTTCCCCTTACCCTTGTGTTCCCGAACTGTAGCTTTCAGCCTAAGGGTGGAAGATAACTCCTGTTCCAGGTTACGGATCAAGGCTGTCTTTTTGGGTGGATCATCCTCTTTCTGCAGGTTTTGCACAAAAGTTTTTGCCTTTTCCTCTGCTTGGCGCACATTTAGCTTATATTTCAGGATAAATTCTGCAAAGCTAAGTTGATGTTCCTGCTCTACGGTTAAAACACATCTTGCATGCCCGGGGCTAAGAATCTCGCTGGATACCATCTCGATTACTTCCTTTGGCAATTTTAGCAAGCGGATGCTATTAGTAATCGTGGTTCTATCCTTGCTCATCGTTTGGGCAATTTGGATATGAGTTAGCTCAAAATCTTCTGCCAGAGCCGCATAAGCCATGGCTTCTTCTATGGGGTTTAGGTCTTCCCGCTGAATGTTTTCTACTATTGCCAATTGAAATTGTTCTCTTTTCGAAACACTGCGAATTACTACAGGCACAATTTCCAGTCCTGCCAATTTAGCAGCTTCTAACCTGCGTTCACCGGCTATAAGTTCATATTCTGATGCGCTGGTTTTTGTTACAATAAGTGGCTGAATAATGCCGTTTTCCCTGATGGATTCACTAAGTTCTGCCAAGCGTGCAGGATTAAAGATCTTTCTGGGTTGGTAGCGATTTGGCTTTATCTGTTCTATGGGTAAGGTTCCTATACCCAATTGAGGTTTTTCCGGATAATCCTTATCGGGTATCAGGGCAGATAATCCTCTTCCAAGGCGTTCGCTCATGATGAACTCCCATTTTTACTGCGGCTTATCACTTCGCTGGCAAGATTTAGATAGCTCATGGCTCCCGGTGACCTTATATCATACAGAAAAATGGGTTTCCCAAAGCTGGGAGCTTCGGTTAGCTTAATATTCCGCGGAATCACAGAGCGAAAAACCTTCTCCTTAAAATAGCGGTGCACTTCTTTTGCCACCTGGGTAGAGAGATTTACCCGCTTATCAAACATGGTTAGCAAGATACCGATTATTCCTAAATTGGGGTTAAGGTTCTTTTGAATTAAGCGTATTGTGGTAGGTAACTGGCTAACCCCTTCCAAGGCGTAATACTCGCAT
>JAQVMI010000446.1 GCA_028703735.1 Candidatus Cloacimonadota bacterium
ACTCCTGTTAGTGGATATCTATGAAAACTACACAACAAGGAGTCGACCATGATCGATAATCAACAATAACAAACCACGCAAAGCATGCAAGTAAAATTATCGCAGTTTATTAAGAAATTTGAGAGACACTTTACTCAGCCAGAGTTTAATTTCCTGCGGGATATGAGTCTGGGGATACTCATGAGCCAATCTGTAATCTGTCTGAGAGTAGCCAGTAAACTAAACGAGAAAACAACCCTCAAAAAGGTTTGTGAACGCTTTACAAGGCACTTGAGTAAGAAAGACTTGGGAAAGAATATTGAGATAGCCAAAACGTAGAAGCAGATGGTGGTTATTTCTATTTATCTTGCGATTTCCCTGGACAACCAGACCTGAGTAAACTCAAAATAATTGATAAAGCGATCAGGATGTACAAAATGCGTTGGAAAATCGAGGAAGTTAACCGTCATATGAAACAAGTCTATGGGTGGGAAAAGATACAGCTAACAGCTTATACAAGACTTCAAAACATGAACCAAGTTAATCTTTCCATGGGTCTGTCTATCTGCTGCCAATGGGACGGATTTGACCCCATCACGGACTGATATTCTGCTTGTGTAAGCTCGTGCTTGCTTATGAATAAGCTACTAAGTATTACTTCAGAAGTACTGTTTTTTTAAAAGTCCCGCCTTCTACAAACACCATATCTGCCTGTGACTGCTGTTTTCTACTGAGGAAGCTATAAGGGTAAACTAATGGTCTAACATTTTGTGAATCCTCATATAATCCCAAGTTCAAACAGGAATAACGAACCCATAGTATATACTTGGGGGTATATTGCTTTGAGAATAACACTCAAACACGTATGATTAATCAGTAATGGAGTTTACCTAATTTACTGCGCAGCTCCTCCAGATTGGCTTTGGCTTCGGGAGCGGCATTGAACAGAAATGCATTAGTATCGCAGGTACCGATTTCGCATTCCGCACAGTTGCTCAAGCCTTTTTCGTTTACGCAGGCGCGGATGGGGCATTTATTGCACCAGGCAAAGTGTTCTCCATCACTAGAGCAACCATCACAAATGATATCACTTGCTTCAAGCTCACCATCATAGTGTTTGCTCCAGCGGGTGGCGATGTCTTCTTTTCTTACCATATCTTTGGTTTGATGTGCCTGATATGCTTCACAGGATGCGCAGTCCAGACAGCAGGCAGCTAATTGTTTTCTCATTTCTTCCTCCATATGAGATACTTATTAATTTTGACACCACATCCTATAATGCAGTTAACTTGTCAATGATTTGTTAAGCAGGGAGAGTTCTTAACTTCCTTAACGGCATACTATAACATCACAGTAAGATGCTTCGGGCTTACCCCCTGGCTATGACCTTGCTTCTCTTTGAGTTCATAGGAATTTTTGTGCCTCAGTCAGATACTTATCATATCTCTCTATCATTTATCACGTATAAAAAACTACAGCTTGATTCCGACGATCATTTGTGGTTCGAAAACTGCCTTATCGTCTTTTTCTTTGTCTGGCCATGGATTATCACGAAACACTCCAAATCCGATACCCGGTTGAGCGAGGATATAGAGATCAATTCCGGATGTGTTAAACTCAAGCTTATAGCCTACCCGAACACTCATCCATAATTCCAACCCGGTGTAGGTTTTACCATCAATTGATGACCGGAATGGATTGTATGCCGGCCATAACTCCATTTCTGTATGTAAGCCACGCCATATAAAACGGCGGTAACCCAGGAGAAGCGTATAAGCATGAGCACGACCTTGGTTATTTTCCCAGTTTTGAAATGCTGCCCCGCAAAGAATGTCACTATGTTCTCCCGGAGAATATGATCCTTGTATCATGTAAATATCTGCCATAGGGTAGGTGATACTGGTTCCAATCCCCCAGGACTTGTCCGGTTTATTAAAACTATTACCCACTTTCTGTCCAAATACGTTGGCTGAAATTAACATGAAAGCGACAAACAAAGAAATCTTAGTAACGCTGTTCATGATGGATATCCGATTGGTATATCTTGGCATGATTTCCTCCTCTAGCTTATGCTATATTTTCTAAACTCACGGTCTAAAATGCAGTAGAAGTATTGATCAACCCATTTCCCTTGCCAGAGTAATTCTTCCCGAAATATTCCTTCTTTGGCCATTCCCAGCTTCTCTAACACCCTATATGAGGGAACATTATGTTCATTTACTCCTACATCATCTCCTGGCTCCCCCGAATGCTATCGAAACAGTTTCCAGGAGATTCAGGAGAGTTCCTGAAACACTAAGGTTCTAATATTACGTATTTGTATATACGGGTTTTGGCTCCGGTCGGTTCAAATGCATCGTCAATCCTTTCCCAACCATATTTTTCATAATATCCGTCGTGATCAGTACTAAGAAATACGTGTTCAAAGCCCGCTTCTGCTGCCAAATTGATCCCATGATCTAAAAGCAATGATCCAAGGGCTTTTCCCCGGTATTCTGCTTCTACATAATGGCAGGCATACCAGGGACAAAGATCATGGCGACTGGCGAAGTCACTTATAAGTAATGCTCCGCAGCCGATAATCATAGAGGCATCACATAGTAAAAAGAAGCGGGGTAGCTTTTCTCCATAGTGGATTATCGCATCACGATAAAAGTTCAGGTTGCG
>JAQVMI010000039.1 GCA_028703735.1 Candidatus Cloacimonadota bacterium
ACCGTAATTCATGCAGGGGATTTACTTTTTACGGGGCTTTTTCGCCTGCTTAAGTTCTTTAATCCTCAGCCGGGTTTGTTCGATGAATGCCACAGAACCAGCTTCTGTAAAACGTTTTAAAGCTTCATGCAACAGTTCCAGTTCTTTAGCCTTATCCCCCATGTTTCCATGAACCCGTGCCAAATTGAAATAAGCTCTGGCACTGCCATCCAAATCGCCAATCTCTTCGGTCATTTGGATGTTTTTGGCAAAGTAATCCAGAGCTTCAGGATAATTCCCCTCGTTATCCGCAACATTTCCCATGTTACCATAGGTATGTGCCAAACCTCCCTTATCGTTAATTGAAAGCTGAAGTTTCAGGTTCTTATGATAGAGAGCTTTTGCTTCCGGAATTTTATTGGTTAGAAACAGAATATCCCCTATGGCATCGTTCTCGAAGGACATCCCAAACAAATCGCCACTTGCTTTGGCAACCTTTGAAGCTTTGCGGAATTCCTTTAGCGCTGCCTCATACTTTCCTTCCTGAAGATGCACTTCGCCAATATTGTGATGAATCAAGCCCTGAAAATAGAGATTTCCCAAAGTCTCAAACATTTTAAGGCTTCGCAGATAGTTTTGCATGGCACGTTTGTTTTCACCCATTTGCCTGTGCAAGGCACCTAAATCGCAAAGCACTTTGGCAAATCCCACCCTATCGCTAATTCTATCGGCGATATTAATGGCTTCCACATAAGCTTGATAAGCCTTATCCTTCTTGTTTAGACGGGCATAGCAAATTCCCAATAGGGAATATGCTATCCGCAGGCTAAGATCATCCTTCAGAATAGTTGCCAATCTAAGCTGATCCTGCACGCATTCCAGAGCTCCCTTGTAATTCGCTGTATCGATAAGATTAGTTACGCGGATGGATTCCAACTTCAGCAATAAATATAAATAGTGCTTTTGGGTTGTGGATAAAACTGGGGGTATCAAACTGGAAAACTGCTTACTTAGCATGAGCTTAAGGGTAAGATCCTTTAGCTCCAAAGCAACCGCTGCCGATTTTTCGAAACGCAGCTTCAGCTCTTCAAACAGGGCAGAAAACTCATCCCATTTATACAGTTTATACAACGAATCCAGCCGGTATATCAGTGTGTATTCGCCATAGTTACCGCATAATTCACCCAGCTTGGCATGATAGTTTATCAAATCCTCGTAATTGGCAGTTAAATACATTATTCTGCTGTACATGTAGTGGTATTTTGCCTTTAAATCAGCAGCAGAGAAAGTGATATCAGTTAGCTCTGCTAAAAGCTGTTGTGCTCCCTCAATATCTCCTAAGTAAAATTTGGAATCAACTATTCCCAGCTTAATGGCTGCCAGCTCCTCCGGAATATCGGTGCAATCCAAAGCTATCTGATAATAGTAGATGCTTTCTCCATGGCTATACACAGCCTGATTTTGGATGGCGGCAAGCTTGCTGTAATGCAGAGCTTTGGCTTTCTCTTCTCCCAAATGGAAGTGATAGGCTAATAGCTCGCTGAAGCTATCTGCCCTATCTGCATACTTCGCTTCATAGTATGAAGCAATGCGGCTATGGAGATCTTTCTTTTCCTTTAGCAGGATGGTTCCATACACTGCCGACCTCATCAAAACATTGCTAAAGAGATATTGAACCTCCGGTGCAAGATCGGTAGTATCCAAAATTCCCTTTTCCTTTAGCTCTGTAATAACCGAATTTATCTCCTCAGGATCAATTATGCTCTGTGTTTCCAGAATTTCCCCAAGGGTGAAGCCCTTACCTATAATTGAAGCTTTTTTTAGTAATTCTTTGGCTGCAATACTAAGGGTTTCGTACTTTATGATGAATAGGTTCTCCACACTATAGGGTAATAACCCCTTATTCTCAATTTCCTGGATATCCGGTGTAGTAACCAAATGATCTGGATCGGGATAATGGCTACAGATTTGTTGACACAATTCCACAATGAATCTGGGATTGCCACCCGCAAGGTTAAAAATGTATTCAGTAGCATTATTGGTGATCATGGGAATGCGTGATCTTATTAAGTCCACCACAGGTTTTTTGCTTAGTTCGATCAAATTCAGGACAGAGGATTTTTTGCCCGAACCCTCTAAAAGGCTAAGCTGCTGCTCTTCTGTGGAAGTAAGAATAAGCACTTGTTTGGATTTATCACTCATTTCCAAACGCCTTTTCAGGATATTAAGAGATAATGTATCCAGCCACTGAATGTTATCTATCAGGATAAAATCGTAATCCTGCAACAAGGCACCCAAACTGCGAAGCATACTTTGCAGCATCAGCTCGTGCTTCCGGCTGCCATCCTCTGCTCCAATGGCATCCATACCTCTGGCTTCCAGATAATTTATCAGGATGTCTGCATCAGCTTCGCTAACTCTTTGGGTAAGATAGCTTTTCAACTTTGCAACATCTGTTAAAGGATCGCTGCATCCCAAAGCCTTGGATAGCAATTTGCGGATAATCACCAAACGGTCGTGCATATTAAATTCGTCCAAAACAAATACGGAAATACGCTTCTGTTCAGCATAAAATTGCTTCAAAATCTGCCAACCCAAAAAGGATTTACCGGTGCCATGCTTCCCCAAAATCAACACCTGTCGCAGCTTGTTCGCCTCTATCTGGCTAATAATTCTGCCAATTTCGTCTTGGTAACTAATTAGCTTTTTATCCTGAAATTGCTTTATATAGGTGCTTACATATTCTGGAATCTCGCGCACAATAAGGTAAAATTCCACTTCGTCTTTGATGCCCTTCACCAGCATTTTACGCAGGAATTGAACCTCAAAACGGGTTTCAACACTGCTTAGGATACTTCGGGTGAATACTATCTGTCCGGGTTCTGCAGAACTCATCAGCCGTGCTGCTACGTTCACTCCGTTGCCAATAATTCCATATTCGTATCTATTGCTGGCACCCAATATTCCTGCATACAGATTGCTGTAGGTAAGCCCGATTTTTGCCTTTATGCGAGATTCTATCCGGTTAATTTCTGTGGCACAAATAATAGCCCGCTCTATATCGTCCACATGGGTTTGAATTATGCCAAAGCTGATCAAGAGGATCATCCCTTTATCCGTGTAATCAATCTTGTTCAGCATACCCTGTAAACGATAAACAATTTCCTGCACCGCACAGTAGTAACTATTTATTTCATCGTAAAGCTGGAAGTGGATAAATTCCTCTGCATCCACTCCTATAAACAGAATTGCAGAATTACGCAATTCACCGCTGAAATCGCTGGATTGGCTACGTTCCAGAATTAGCTGAGGGAAAAAACCGGCATCTATGTGGCTATCGGCATACTGCGGTATTGCACTAAGATCACAAGCACATTCCAGCACTCCAGAGCCTTCTATAGAATCCTGATTGTATTCCACCAAAAGGGTTTCGCCTTTGGCAGCTTTCTCGCACAAAGTGTATAGCTTGCCCAAAACAGAGCTGTAAATAATATAATCTAAATGAACTTCCGCAGAGCCTAAGATAATCATTTGGGAGGTTCCATAACCCATGCTGCCATGATACGCCAGAGAACTGCCATACTCTGCTTCCAGGGTAGTATTCAGCTTTGCCAGGGCAATATTGAAATCCCGCATGCAAGCCTCTAATTTCTGCAAACATATAGCTTTGGGAAGAACGAAAGCTGCTAAAACTGCATCACCCTCAAACTTTAGAATCTGCCCCCCATAACGGGTTATCTGTTCGTTTAGCAAATCAAAATAGTTGTTCAGCAGATTTGTGATTACTTCCACCCCATAATGACCCTTGGCAGAAACTTTTTCGGTTAACTTGGTGAATCCGCAAACATCCAGAAATAGATATCCGCAGCCAAACTCACAAGAATGTGAGCTATTTTCGGAATTCTCCAGTGTCCATTGCACCAAACCAGGTAACAGTGCACTCTTTTGTGACATAAAACCTCCAGTACTAAAGAGCATGCTTTTGGCAATGTAGCTGTGAAGTCAAGAAAAATAATCTGTTTTCAGAAAGAGCTTGACATAGTTTAACTATAATTAATCCTTGCAATGAGAGAAAAAATAACGGTTAAAACTCAAACTAACGGAAGGATGTATGAGGCTTAAGCTTTTGTTCTTTATTGCCTTAGCGGTTTTTTTGCCCTCCATGCATTTGCATGCTGCATGGATGATGGATATTACTATGCAGAATCTTGGTTCTGGAGGTTCCGTGATATCTGCTATAGCTTCCTTTGGAGAGAACACTGCTGCTGCTGATGGATGGGATTGGCAATGCGATATTCCCATTTTTGGTGGTCCCATGAATGGATCCTATGTTTTAGCATATTTTCCCCACTCCGATTGGGGGGTGAACAATGGTAATTATAACCGTGATATTCGCTCTGCAACCCCCGGTTTAAAAACCTGGTCTGCCACCCTGAAAGCAAGCTCCCCCCTAAGCTACATCTATTTACTCTCTTGGGAAATTCCTGCCTCCATGCCTCAATATTACTCGCCTAAGCTTATCTTTGACTCTCAAACAATAAACATGCGTAACGTTAGCAGTTTCAGCTATAGAACGGCTTCTGCCACAACCAATTGTTCTTTCCGCCTGGATTTTAATCCCGGGGTTCCATATCTGCTTGCTCCCTTTGAGGACATGCATTTCTCAGATAACTTGCCGGAAAGCATCAATCTTAATCAACACTTTGCCGTACTAAGCGGTAACCTCACCCTGGCATACACAGCTAATGAGCATCTGAACCAAAGTATCCAAACTGTAGGATCATTGCGCTATTGGCAGGTTCAGCCACTTCCGGGATGGCAGGGGAGTACCACTGCAACCCTTTCTGCAACCGGAACAAGCGGAACAACTGTTGTAAACATTGGCATTGTTAGGGATTCCACCAATAGCCCTCCAGAGATAAGTTTGGAGACTAACCAGCTTACTATAATGCAAAATCAATCGGTAACTTTCTCGTGGGCAAATCAGGTTTACGATGTGGATTTTGATGATCTAAGAGTATCAATACAAGGGACTTCCAACTTTCAGGTAATGCTAAACGATGTGCTTCAGGAAGCTGTGATCACCCCCACTATGGGCTATAAGGGCACGGACACACTTTCGTTTACGGTATCCGATGAAATTAACCCCACACAGACAATTCCCTTGCTGATTTCCGTGAACCCTGCCCCACCCCTTCCGCCTATAAATATTAGTATAATCCCCTCTGAGGGAGAGCTGTTATGCACTTGGGAAGCTGTGCTTACCGATGCTTTTGGCTATCCGATTCAAGGGTTAAGATATAGAGTTACCTGTCACACCGATCCGGAGTGTATCACTCCACCTTATTTCAGCCTCGAAACATCCAATCAGTTTGCCCAAATACCAGCTACGGCAACTCAACTTTTTGTGAAAATAATCTCGATAAATGAATAGGAGTACCTCATCATGCAAACGAAACAATTTAGCTTATTAGTCCTGCTTTTGCTTTGCTTTTTTAGCTTTGCAATTGCAAAGCCTGTAACCGATGCAAATTTGGACGATTTGCCCAAGGGTCAGCTTTTACCAGCTCCCTTTGCCCCGAATCCTTCCTTGCGGGATGATCCCCTGCTTAGCTCCACCCCCATTTACACAGAACCATTTGAGCCTGTTCCGGGTAACTGGACTATGGGAACTGGTTGGTTTATTGGTGTGGATGGCACAACTCAGCCAAAATCTGCACCCAATACTGCTTTCACGCAGAACCCGTATGATAATAATGCAGATTACAACCTGCTTAGCCCACAGATAATTATACCGGAAGCCACAGAACCTGGCACCAGGTTTCTCTTAAACCTTTGGGGCTGGTGGAGCGTGGAAAGTAATTACGATTTTGTGCATATTGATGTGCTGGTAAACGGAGTAGCCCAAACTACCCTCTTCTCTCAAACAGGAGTAAGTGGTTGGGAAGAGCTAAGTTTTGATATCTCTGCTTTTGCAGGCGAAACCATACAGTTAAGATTCAGGCTTACTTCCAATTCTTACGATACCTACGCCGGATTTGGTGTGGATAGCATCAGCATCCTGAAAAATGTTTACGAAGTTACCCCCGTGGTGAATTTGCTAAGTTTAAACACCCAGAATTTCCCCTTTGTTTATTCCACAATTTCCGTTGCATTGGAAGGCGAAGACATGTCCAATCTTAGTGCCTCAAACTTCCAGGTTTACGAAAACGACGTGTTACAAACTAACTTCTTTAACGTAATTCCCCCATCCACAGGAACCGGTACTCGCTTGGTGGATATCGCTTTCCTGATGGATAATAGCGGTTCTATGAGTTCATCTATCAATGCTGTTTCTGCAAACGTGACCAGTTTTGTGAATAATCTGGCGAATTCAGGGGTTGATAGTGCCTTGGGTTTATGCCGATACGGTCAATCTGCCAATAATGGCAATCCCATTTTGGAAGATCAGGGTATTTTAACCACCAATCTTACCTATTTCCGCGATAACGTTTGGAACCGAAACAGAATCGATGGTGGTTACGAACCTGGTTATTATGCCATGACCCAATCCCTTTCTGGGTTTAACTGGCGTCCTGGAAGCCAAAAAGTAATGATTTGCATTACAGATGAAACACCTGATCAGGGTGGTTCAACCTTAAATGATGCTTTGGCTGCATGCACAGCTAATGGTGCTATACTTTTTGCCTTAACCTATTCTGGTTTATATGGCACCTTCACCCCAATAACCGAACCTACCGGTGGAAACGTGTTCGATATCTACAGCAATTTTGACGCGATATTAACTCAGATATCTCAGATTATCGTATCAAACTACATTGTTTCTTATCGCTCCAGCAATCCTGCCTTCGATGGCACAGAGCGTAATTTACGTATTGTGGTTAATTACAACAATACTTCTGCGGAAGTTACAGGCGTATATTATCCGGGGCAAACACCTCAGATTACCCGTACTCCCGCTACAATTGCTATGGATAGCACTCCTTCGATAGATAATCAGGATTTGGTGATCCAGGCTGTAATCACTGATAGCTATGCTCCTTTTACTACCGGAGCTACCTTGTATTACCAAACTTTGGGCAGGCGAAATTATGTTAGCCAGGCAATGGTTGATCTGGGTAACAATCTGTGGCAGGGTATAATTCCTGCAGCATCGGTACAAGCCCCCGGTGTGGGTTATTATTTATCCGCTACTGATGGGCAATCCACCTCTACTTTGCCATCTACAGAACCATCCAACAACCCCTTCACAATTGCCGTGTTGCCCAATGTTCCACCAGAAATCACACATTCACCAGCGGCACAGGTTCAATTCAATCAGCCGCTAAATGTTTCAGTAAATGTAACAGATAACACTCTGTTCATAGATTCTGTAGAGCTCTTTTATCGCCGTTACAGCCAGCTTAGTTACACTTCTGTACCCATGGAACTGGTTTCCGGTAATTTGTATTCTGCCACAATTCCAGGATCGGTTGTCTCGGATTATGGGGTGGAATACTTCATCCGTGCTACAGATAACTATGGCAGCATTGGCTCTTCCGGTTTTGCCGATACGCCTCATTTTGTGCCAGCTCTATTAGATGGAACTATTATTCAGGGAGGTGCCATACCCCAGGCTAACTGGAGTATCACAGGTTCTCCTTACTACATCAATCAAAGCGTTTACATACCGGATAATAACACTTTAACCATCCAGCCAGGAACAATTTTGGTGTTTGGACCAAATGCCCGTTTTGATGTTAATGGGGGTATCAATGCATCCGGGATTACCTTCACTGCCGAAGACCCCACTCTGGGTTGGCAGGGAATTTATGTGGAATCCACCTCGAACATCCTGCAGATATCAAACTCTGAGATCAGGCATGCAGTAGTTGGATTTACCTTCCAAAACTCCGGTGGTTTGTTTTATAACAACATTATCAGCAAAGATAGTAATTTCCCAAACGAAGTCGCCTTGCAGCTAAATGATGCTTCCAGTCCCTTGTTTTCGGGATTGCAGATTATAAACTACTCCCGTGGGATAGTGATAGACAATCAGGTAGTAAGAACTGTTTCCAGCCCGGTTATCACCAATGTACGCATACGCAATACCAGCAGCAGCATACGCAACGATAACACAGGTATCAAAGTGATGGGTGCAGTAGGCTTAAGCCTTGATGATGCTGTGATCGAAGAATATGACGAAGGTATTTATTGGGATGGACAGGGGACATCAGATTATCGCACCACACCCGTAATCACCAATGTTCGCATCCGCAATACCAATAGCAGCATTCGAAACGCTTCCTTCGGCATGAAACTGCTGAACCTCTCCAGCGTTCAGGTGGAAAACGACAGCATCGGAGGCTATCCTGAAGGCTTAATTATGGATAGCCAAACTACCAGAACCACAACAAACGGAGTGATAACCAACGTACGCATCCGCAATACCAATAGCAGCATCCGCACAGATTCCTATGGAGCAAGGCTGAATGGCAGCATCAATGCTACTTTAACCAATCTTGATATAGAGGATTATGTGTATGGATTGCACATCCAAACCGATAGCACAGATGTCCGCACTGCTACTTCAGCAGTAATTACCAATGTGCGCATCCGCAACACGAACAGCAGCATCCGCACCGAAACTATTGGAGCAAAGCTGATTGGTGGAGTAAATGCCACCATCGATGGCTTACAGATAGAGGATTACTACACCGGATTATTATACATGAGCAATGGGATGACCTTCGAGCGTAACATCCCAACTTTGAACAATATTACCATCCGCAATACAGATAGCTTAAACAATGTGAATTGTGGAATGAAACTGCTTAATCTCTCCAGTGTGCATGTGGAAAATGACAGCATCGGTGGATACCCCAATGGACTGGTGTTGGATAGTGGCACAAATCGCACTACAACAAATGCCATGATCACCAATGTGCGCATTCGCAATACAAACAGCAGCATTCGCACAGATAGCTATGGGGCAAAATTAAACGGTAGCATAAACGCCGAACTTAGCAATCTGGATATTGATGATTATGCTTACGGTTTGCATATGGAAGCGGCAAGCACAGATTTACGAACCACTGCTTCTGCAATAATAACCAATGTCCGGATCAGAAACACCAATAGCAGCATTCGCACAGAAACTGTGGGAGCCACACTTAAGGGCGGTGTTTATGCCGAAATAGATGGCTTGGATATTGATGATTATTACACAGGATTGCTGTATCATAGCAATGGAACGTCTTTTGGACGCAACATCCCCTCCCTGAACAATATAAAAGTTCGTAGTACAAATAGTGATTATGTAGTTGCCAATGGCATCCAACTGATAAATCTGGCAGGAGTTACTGCCGAAAACGATTCCGTGGATGGATATCCAAACGGATTTAGCCTGGACAACAGTGATCCCCAGAATCCACCCTCTGTGCCGGTTACTATCGCTAATATGAGAATAAAAAACCGTGGTATCGAAGGCATTGGAGCAAAACTGAATGGCAGCCTGCTGGCAGATTTCTTTGATGTTCAGATAGATGATTTTGCCACAGGGTTACATTTTACCGGTGATGCCACAAATCCAAGTGCTGCCGATCTGGAAAATGTGCGTATCCGCAACGCAAATCCTGATATTCGCACTACCACCAATGGGATGCAATTCATGGATTTGGGCTCGATAACTGCTTTGAACGGCACCATCGAGGGCTTTGGTAACGGGATAATATTCCATAATGCAAACCGTACCAGAACCTCTGCTCAGGCTACCATCACCAATGTGCGTATTCGCAACACAAACAGCAGTATTCGAACCGAAACAATTGGCACCATGCTGATGGGTAATATTCTGGCGAATATCGATGGATTGGATATAGATGATTTCAATACCGGTGTTTACTACGAAGGCAATGGCACTGCATTCGAGCGAACCACCCCTGTAATTACCAATGTGCGCATCCGCAACACCAACAGCAGCATCCGCAGCAATCCTGTAGGGATTATGCTGAAAAACCTGGCAGCCGTAGATCTGCAAAAAAATGTTATCTTCCCCTCTGTGGAAGACACTCCTAATGCCAATGCTGCCGGACAGGGTGTTGTTGCCGATGGTGTAGGTATGGCTTCTATTAGTCAAAACACCATCTGGGGATTCCAAAACGGAATAAGCCTGAATAATGGATCCCATGCAGCCGTGGATAACACCGTGATCTGGAAAAATGGTGTTACCGAACTTAACGATCCCATCTTGCTGAATAACGGGACTGCAGTTGTTACCAATAGTGATATCTCCTTTGCTGGAAGTGTTTATCCCGGAGCAGGAAACTTAGATAAAGACCCCAAATTTGTTAGCCCAAAATTGGGTAATTTCTATCTGAAACCACGCTCTCCTCTTAAAGACACACCTATTGGTGCATTACCCTATGATTTCGAGAAAATTGCCGCCTGGCATAACAAGGAATTTCATCCCGGCTGGAATCTTACCGGAATGCCTTATCTAACCCGTGCTACAGGAAACACTCCCGTGGCAATCTTTGGTGATGACCTTTCTCCCTTCTATGTGGCACCCAGCTACACCTCTATTCTGCAGCTAAATCAGAATACCATGCCAGATTCTTTGGGAC
>JAQVMI010000447.1 GCA_028703735.1 Candidatus Cloacimonadota bacterium
ACAACTCTATACAAGAAGATTAAAGCATTAGGTCTTAGTTCTTTGATTGGAGAAGAATAGCTTGTTATCCGAAAACCTGGGGTTAAAAGTATTCTCGCTATTACTGGCAGTTTTTGTATGGATACAATCACTTTTGGTAAGCGAGCACAGAACTGTAGTGAATTTGCAGGTTAGCTTAAAAAATGTTCCAAAGAATATTACCTTGGAGCGTTTACCTAAAAGCATTCCTTTTAGTGTGCGTGCCAAGGGATTGGATATCATCAAGCTGAAGCTATCCAAAACCCGGGTTTTTATAGATGCAAGTAAAGTAAAGCCCGGGGTTGATATAATATCGCTTACAGATTACACCATAGATCTGCCGGAAAACATAGATGTAAATCTGTTAGGACCTGTGGATAAGCAGGAAATTGCCATAAATGCAGATGTTTTCTATCAAAGAAAGGTTCCTGTTCAGCTAAGTTTTTCGGATGATTACACCCGTCAGCGCATGAAATCTACCAGTTATCAGATAGTTCCCGAGAAAACAGTGATCTTTGGACCCAAAAACAAAGTGCAGAAGATCAATTTTGTAACCACAGAACCTATTACCCGAGATATGAATTCCGAAATAGATTTCAAGTTGAAGCTTGCCTCTTTGCCGGATGGTGTTTCAATTGCAGATACTGAGGTTAGGGTTCGCATATCCAATTCTTACAATACCATCAGGATATTCGATAGCATTCCTCTTGCACCTTCTTCTGGTTCGTTATATTTCCCCCCGAGTGTAGCAGTAAAAGTATCGGGAGATTCCAAACTCCTTAAAGAACTTGATTCCCGCAGGATTATTATTGAAGTATCACCTGAAGCAGATGCAGATGGGTTTTACACTCTTAGAGGTGAAGCTCCAGCTGGTTTTGATGTTGTTGCCGTTACTCCGGAAAAAGTCCGTAAGAAGTAATGCAAACCTATATCCAAATTATTCCATGATCTTTTCATTTTTTAAGGGGTTTAGTGCATGCTAACGAGACCTGAAAACACCAAAGCAGATGCAATTCTGGCGTTTGAATCTTCCTGTGATGATACCTCGGTAGCAATTGTGGATACTAATTACCAGGTTATCATAAACCTTTTATCCAGCCAGCCAGAGCACCTTGCTTTTGGGGGCGTATTACCAGAATTGGCTTCCAGGCTTCATCTTAAGAATATTCTGCTACTTACCCAAGCAGCTTTGCAACAATCTGGATACCAGCTTAAAGATATCAGTGCAGTTGCTGTTTCTGTAAATCCTGGCTTAATTGGTTCTCTTATTGTGGGATTGTCTTTTGCCAAAAGCCTTGCCTGGAGTGTTTCACTTCCTCTTATTACTGTAAATCACATGCTTGCTCACATATTTGCTAATTTTATAGAACATAAGGATATACAAGTTCCCATGCTTGCTTTGGTTGTTTCTGGAGGACATACTGAGCTGGTGCATTTCAAAAGTTTAACAGAATTTTCCATAGTGGGGAAGACTCTGGATGATGCTGCAGGAGAATGCTTCGATAAAGCTGCAAAGCTATTGGGTTTAGGTTTTCCGGGTGGTCCAATTATCGATAAACTTGCCAAGAATGGAAACCCGAACTTTATCAATTTCCCCCGTGCCTTATCCCCAAAAGATAACTTTAATTTTAGCTATAGCGGACTGAAAACAGCCATCAGAACCTGGATATCTAATCAAGCTCCGGAAACTATTACCGCGAATCTTCCTGATATTGCTGCCTCTGTGCAGCAGGCAATAGTTGAACCATTGGTTAATAAAACAGTGCTGTGGGCATATAAGAACAAGATTCCCTTCATCCTGTTGGCTGGAGGTGTGGCAGCGAATTCTGCCCTACGCAGGCAAATGGAAATTAAGGCAGCAAAGTATGGCATAGCTGTTCGTTATCCATCTCTATCGCTCTGTATGGATAATGCTGCAATGGTGGCAGCAGCTTCAATTCCCAAATACCTTAGTGGAAATTATTCTTCTCTTTCTGCAAATGCCTTCTCTTTGAAGGGAACAAAAGAACTGTAGTAAAACCCTAATTTAGGTTTGGTTCATTAATAGGCGAATACCACCCCACTTATGGGGAAAATCCATTCATCGGTTTGGCTGTTAATTTCTATGCTATTATCCCCAAAGGTAACAGAGGGGTTTTTATCTTGTCCCGAAAACACCGGTACACACTGAACTTTGGACAGCTCATCCGGATAATGGAAAGCAATTTGAACACCTCTGGTAAGCTCTGTAATAAATACACTTAGCTGGTGTGAAGCCTTGGAATACAAAGTATTGGTATTTATGCTAAAGTTAACTGGTTTACCCACGAGATCAGCCAGTTTGGGGTGAGTGCAAACAACTTCCAAACAATCGTCCACAAATCTTATCTCCGTGCCAAGGGCGATATCATTAATCTTTACACTGCTAACCACAAAGCTCTCGTTATCAAGCTGTATGGCATTATCCAACAGCCAGCGGTATTCCACATCATTACGCCTGAAGTACCGCCTTAATATCTCTTCGGATGTGGTACAAGCCACAATAAAGTAATCTGCGTACAACACTTTTTCGAATTTTAGGGTGGTGGAAACCTTATAAAAGCCATTTATCAGTGAATCTGAAAAACGAATCT
>JAQVMI010000448.1 GCA_028703735.1 Candidatus Cloacimonadota bacterium
AGGATTACGCCGGCTTGAGCTCTGCTGCATTGGCAAGGCATTTCCGCCTCATCAGCTCTGAAAAGCTGCCGGTAATGCCTACTATTTCAATTTCTGATAAACAGAATGACAAGGGTGATAATCTGGTGATCTCAGTAGGGAAACCCATTGCTTACGTGGTAACAGCGTCCTATGTTAATAGCAAAAGAACTGCTCTGCGGGTAAATTATGAAATTGCAAATAACGAGAACTATAAGATAGACAAACTTCTATTTACATTCCTAAGTGCGGATGGTGAAAAGATAGATGTAGTTACAGAGCATTTTGTGGATAAAACTGTCCGTTTGAAACTTCCAGGAAAATATGCAGGATTGAAGGATTTAAAAATCAAGATAGCCTTGGAAACAACAGGAAGCAGAGCATTTGAAGCTGATTACACCGAACAGCATGTAGTTTATGATGATGATAACAAACTGTTTAAAGGTGAAGAAGTATTATACCGTGGCGAGCCTATCAGCAAGCAATACATGGACATTTTAGTAAAAAACAGCTTCGCTCCGGACTATTTTCCCGGTAACAAAACCAACGGCACCACCCGCTCTTACGATCATGGAATTCCTTACGAAAGCATGGTTTATCAACAGATAGTGGGAGTGGATAAGGCAAGTAAGCGCATAATGTTCGATCCCGTTGTTAATATTGCGGTAGATCATGAAACCGGCAATATCCTTTCAATTCCGCTATTTAAAAGCAAATTCGAAACAGGATTGCAGGATAAGGAAAAAGAAATAGCCCAGCTTAAAACTGCTCTTGCTGCCTTCCCTGCCGGTGCTGCTCCAGATTCACTTACGAGTCCCTTGCAGCAGTTGGAAAGTGAATACAAGTACATTACTACTCATCCTGCATACCTAAAAGCCAAGCAGAGCAAATCTCCGGCAGGATGGCTTAGGGCTATGCTGAACACCCGGAAAGACTACCAGCGAGCCTATGCTTACAAATTGCTAAAATCTGATGGCAGGGGTGCTTTTGTGATAACAGAGGCATACAAAGATACCGCCGGCAATATGTGGTTCAGCCCCAAATCTGAATGGTTCAATACCACTATGATCTATACCTTGATTGCTACCCTACTGTTAGTAATATTCCTTATCTATGCCATTTATCAATCTCATCACAAGGAAGCTTACATTCGCCCCATTGCCGGATTACACGAGATTGATAATGCTCTTGGCAGGGCTACAGAAATGGGTAAGCCTGTGATGTTTGTGCCGGGTTGGGGTGGCTTGGGAGATGTGTGCACCATAGCCTCGTTGATGATATTAAGCCAGGTTGCAAAAAAAGCAGCAGAATTTGATATACGTTTAATCTCACCACATTGTGATTATATGGTTCTTCCCCTGGCACAGGAAATAGTGCAAAGTTCCTTTAGTGAAGCTGGACGTCCCGATGCTTACAATCAAAATGACATCTTCTTTATTTCGGATAACCAATTTCCTTTCTGTGCAGGCGTGAATGGTATAACTGTGCGCGAGCGGGTTGCTACTATATTCTATATGGGATTCTTTAATGCAGAAGCTTTACTGCTTACCGAAACCGGTAACCAAGCAGGAGCTATCCAAATTGCAGGAACAGATTCCACCACCCAGGTGCCCTTCTTTATCACCACCTGCGATTATACCCTGATTGGCGAAGAATTCTATGCTGCTTCCGCATATTTATCACGTGCTCCCCAATTGGTTAGCATGCTGAAAGCGCAGGATTATTTTAAACTTGTGCTGGTTTTCGTAGTTATTATTGGCACCGTTCTATCCACCTTCAATCTTACTGGTTTCATCAATTCATTCCCAGTAGAATAAGGAATAATCATGATTAAAATACCTACCAGCACACTTAAACGCCTGCCACAATACCTGGAAGTTCTTAGGCAGCTTAAGCGGGCTGGCTTGAAAGAAGTTTCTGCCACAAAAATCTCGGTATTTGCCGATGTTCACCAGACCTTGGTACGCAAGGATATTTCCTTTACCAATGTGCAAAGTAATCCCAAAAGTGGCTATAAGGTTTCGCAACTTTATACAGCCATCGAAGCTCTGTTAAACTGGAACGATACTTCGGAGAGCTACTTGGTTGGGGTGGGTCATTTGGGATCGGCACTTCTGGGATACCAGGAATTTGCCCAAAAGGGACTATCCATTGTGGCAGGTTTCGATAACAGGCAGGAGCTTGTAAATAGTGTTGTGCATGGAATACCGGTATTTTCGGCTCTGGATTTTACTGCCATGGCTTTAAAAAGCAACATCCGTATCGGAATTATTACTGTTCCGCCCGAATCTGCCCAATTAATCGCTGATATTATGGTGCATAGCGGTATAAAAGCAATCTGGAATTTTACCCCTCAGAAGATCATAGTGCCACCCGATATTATTGTGGAATATGTGGATATGTTTGCCTCTTTGGCGGTGCTTTCCCGCCGTTTGGCAGAAAGAGAATAGTTTCATCTTCCTTGCTTGCATTACGCTATCATTACGGATTCATTAAGCACTTTATCCGTATTGATAGCGTAATAATATAGTAATTCGAACTGCTAAGGAATTGGATTTATGCGAAAAATACTCCTTGTTGCCATAAACAGCAGTTGGAGCCAATCCAATCTT
>JAQVMI010000449.1 GCA_028703735.1 Candidatus Cloacimonadota bacterium
CATGCTCTGCTTCGTGAAGTAGAGTCGTCATGGTTTTGCCGGTAAAATCATCTTCCGTATGTGTGTTTGCATAGAACTGCAGTATCTTTTGGATATAGTTTTCTATACAGAAAAGCCCTCTACCACTTGCAGTAAAATCTGCATAGACCAAAGGAACATTGCCAAAAGGAGTTTCGAATGGCATATTTCTGCCAATAATTTCATCACGTAACCAGGCAATATCGTCCATCAAAGGCTTCAGGTTCTTTGTATTCATTTTAATCTCATACTCAATTATTTCAGGCTGAGCTTGTGTGAGAGCTTAGGTCTGCATGGTACTTTAGAGTATTGCTCTTATCAACCTTCTTATTCAATTCACAACCTGTAAAAACTATTCTTTCTGTCAATCTAAAATCTGCCTGGTAAAAAACAAAGGGTATTTGAAGAGCATTTAATTGTCGATTCAGTTTATGGATACTCTTATGGTGTCCTACAATAACAGTGAAATTGTTATTATGTTAGGTCAATTGCATTCTAATTCTTTAGCTTTTATCCTGGTAGAAGAACATCTGTTTTTCGGGATCAAGCCAACTGTAGTAAACCTGCCCTATATAAATTGTGTGGTCACCGCTGCGAACTTGGCTAACCACTTCGCATTCGAAATTTGCCACTGCATCAGTTAGTATAGGTAGTTTATGCAGTTTTCCGGCAATGTGGCGAACATCACCTGCGCTAAATTTATCCATATCCCTTCCAGAATTGGAGCCGCATAAGCTTAGTAAAGGCTTCATTTCTATAGAGGGAAATACCAGATTGAAGAAGCGGGTATCTTCCAGGCAGGCATGTGAATAGCGTGATTCGCCTATGGAAATTGCAAACATCGGGGGTTGAATAGAGGTGCGCATAAACCACTCTAAGGTAATAAGGTTATAATTTCCATCTGGTTTCGTTGTAACCGCTAAAGCCACTTTGGCAGGAAGGTGAACCTTAGCATAGCTGCTGGGGAGGTCATATATTTTCATCATTTAGATTTGTTCCTTTTTTATGTAACATTCATGTGTATATGATAAGCAGTTTTGCTATTGTTGACAAACAAATTGTGGTTGTGTCTGCCATCCAGAACACCAAACATACTGGATTTTCTGGTAAGCCCTGTACCTTACTGTAAGCTATATACCCGGGTTATGCAGCCCAACCATATCTACGCTACTAAAAACCTGGATAGAGTAGTAACCGGAATCAATATTGTCCACAGGTGGCTACCTGCCAAATCCTGAATTGTAAACACCCCGGCGGGCAATCTAAAATTTATGATTCACTGGCTTACATGCCTCTATTCTTCATCCAGTAGAGGGCCTTTGCCATAAGTGATTTTGCCAAGGTAATAGCGTTTGCGAATTGTGAGATATTCATCCTTCCATGCTTGCAAGCCCTGCTTTTTTATGAAGCACTGAGAATAGAGCTTCATATTGTGGGGCAACACATTAGCACGGTCAAGCGCAGGATGCAGCTTGTTGCAGGGAAAGTCTCCACACTCATAACACATATCGACACCATGCTCTTCAGCACAAATATAATTTTCACACCTCTCTTCCAGATGAGGGCAGTTCCCATCCACAGCTCTACACCCGGGACAAGGCAGGTCTTCGGGATTCATACCGTTTGCCAGCAGGGCTTTCATCAGTTCCGGATTGTCTTTCACTTTGTGGGCAGCGCATTCTGCACAATAAATTCCGCAGGGTGATACCAGACGGAGCTCTTCTTTGTTCAGCATTTTCTTACTTCTCCTATTGCTTGGTACAATGTAATCTCGAAGTTCTTCAGATTATCTAAAACGTCAAGAGAATATTTGGGAAATCTGCGACGTAAGCAAAATCTGTAAAAAAAAACGACGACACATTTGATATTACGCTTGATGCATTATATTGACCTACATAAGCTAAGATTCACAACCAAACCATTCATTTTTGATGAATGAAGTGCAACATATTTAACAAATTCACCCACTATTTGGATATCCATGGAAATAGAGGTTACACCGCTGTGAACTAATATTATTACGGTCTCTATACAAGAATGTTTGGGCAACTTACTTTTTTTATTGACTGATTGATTGCACTCCAAAAAAGTGCTTAAAAAGAAAGTATTCCAATAAAGTGAGGAAAAAAAATGGCTTACGGGAAAATCAAGACTGATCTGCAACAGCTTTTTACAGAGCTTAAAACACAAGGGCTCTTTAAAAAGGAAAGAATTTTAACCACTCCGCAAGGAGCAAAAATTGGCGTTAAAGGTGGAGGTTCTGCCCTTAATTTCTGCGCTAATAACTACCTTGGTTTAGGTAATCACCCCGAAGTGATTAAGGCTGCACAAAACATTATGAACGATTGGGGCTATGGCTGCAATTCTGTGCGTTTTATTTGCGGAACTCAAGATATTCACAAGCAACTTGAGGATGCCACCTCCAAATTTTTAGGCATGGAAGATACAATCCTCTATGCTGCCTGTTTCGATGCCAATGGTGGAGTTTTTGAGCCCCTTTTAGGTGAAGATTCTGCCATTATCTCCGATGAATTAAACCATGCCTCCATTATAGATGGAGTCCGCTTATGCAAAGCAAAACGCTATCGCTACAAACATGCCAATATGGCA
>JAQVMI010000040.1 GCA_028703735.1 Candidatus Cloacimonadota bacterium
CTTAGAAGCAGCACCACTCCTGATATAGGTGCCGATGAAGGCGATTTTGTGCCAGTTGTCACCGGTTTAACTGCACCACAGGTTAGCATTTCCCTGGTGCAAGAACAATTGATCCTAAGCTGGGAACCTGTGCCCAATGCCACCTTCTACAAGGTGTTATACTCGTTAACTCCGGATGATTGGAACTATAATACCTACCACACCACATCAGCTAACCAATATATCTCTGTACCAGGGCTGTCCACCTTTTTTTTCCGGGTTATAGCCTGTAGATAGTACCGGTAAAGTGAAGTGATCAAGTTGTCTCACATGTTTTGCAAAAAAAGGCACATTACAAGTCACTAAAAGGTGACAGTTTACAATGCCCTAACAAGCTATTGTCTTTATAGATACGGGATCAATAATTTTTTTGCTTGACAAAAAAGCGGGGTTCTAAGCTAATGTTACGATCTTGGCGAGATAGCTCAGCCGGTAGAGCAGAGGCCTGAAAAGCCTTGTGTCCCCAGTTCGATTCTGGGTTTCGCCACCATACTATAAGAGGGCATACCTTAGGGATGTCCTCTTGTTTTATATGTGGCAGAATATCTACAAAATTACCTTTTCTCAGATGAGTACACCCAAATTTGCTCTTTACAGATTATGCCTTTCAGATATTGTTACCTCATATTAGTCCATAAAAAGCAGGGTAACTTAACTTGCAATTGAGTAAATGAAGGATAAAGAATGGCTAAAATATTAGTAATAGAAGACGATAGCAGCTTTCGGAATGTTCTGGTGCAGATGCTTTCCCGGGCAGGTTACGAAGTTCGGCAAGCTGGAGACGGTACTACTGCCTTGCAAGAATGTGCAGATTTTAATCCTGATTTGGTGCTTACAGATATAATAATGCCCGATAAAGAAGGCTTGGAGACAATTCAAGAGTTATTGACCACTCATCCCCAACTAAAGATTATTGCCATGAGCGGGGGAGGCAAGTTTGGTCCGGATAGCTATTTGCCTCTGGCTCAAAAATTGGGGGCTAAGGCTACTTTACAAAAACCCTTTATGAGGGAAGAACTGATTAATACAATAGAGGGTGTGCTTAAACAATAGTGCAGCATTGCTGGTAAATATCACCAATCATTTTGCTAACCACAGGTTCGCTGAATCGGGATATGCAATCTTTACGGATAGCTTCTGCAGAGTATTTATCGTAGGTTTCTGCCATAGTATTAATAGCGCTTGATAGTGCTTTTGGATTGGCTTTGCTTACCAAAATGCCGTTGAGAGGGCTTAAGATATCGGCTGGACCACCACAGTTTGTGGCTATAACAGGCTTTCCACATGCCAGAGCTTCTATTATTACCATGCTAAAAGATTCTATCCTACTGGGCATAACAAAGCAATCGCATTGCTGATATTGCAGCAGTGATTGGGCAGGATTCAAATTCCCCAAAAGTGTAATCCAATTCTGCAACTGCATGCTATCAATCTTCCTTTGTAAAGGCTTTCTTAGTGAGCCATCTCCACCCCAATATAGCTTGAAGCGAATACCGGCTTGTTTTGCCATGTTTACTGCCTCCAGTAAATCCCAAATTCCCTTCGAGGCAGTGAGTGCAGAAAGGGAGAAAAGCCTAAAGCACTCGTTTTTGCTATGCTCTTCTGATGGCAGGTAAAAATCTGTATCAACCATATTTGGGATTACTTTGGCTGTAACCCCAGTCTCGTTATGGATTTCATTTGCAAGGTGTGTGCTAACAGCAAGAACATGATTAGCAGCCATCAAGGGTTTGGACACAATATCCAATAAAACACCATCGAGAAGATACTCCTTGAAGGGAAAGGGACCGCTATGCTCTGTAATCACAAATGGAATGTTATATTTCCTGCTTAGTTTCCAGGCGATGTATCCTGCAGGAAAAGTAACCTGAGCATGAATCAAATCCGGCTTATCCTTCAGTTCAAGTTTGTTTATCAAGGAATCAATATTTCCATTCTGTAATCTGCTTGTCCAGCTAAGATGTGGTAAGCTAATTTCTATAAGGTTTTGGCAAATAGCATTATATCCAGCTTTAGAGCTTTTATAACGCAGGTATTTTTTCAGGCTAAGAATTGGTTTGCGAAGCTGAATTTGGAATTCGTTCTGCCCCCAATTTAGCAAAGTGATTTCTGCTATGCCTTGCTTTGCCAATGCTTTGGCTTGTTCAACAAAGAACTTTCCTGCATAGGGGTTTTCAGAATATGGATACCAGGATGGGATAAACAGGATTTTCATTTAAGCTTCTCTATTGCGGAATCCAGAACTCTTGCCAGTTTTGCAGTTAAAGCTCTTCGTTCAAAACTGCTTACATAAGCCCAATCGGTTTCTAATGCAAGCTTTCCTGTTTGCCATTGTTGAAGCAATTCTGCTATTACAAATTTTATCGCTGCGATAGAGGCAGAATTAGCAATAAAACTGCAATGGCATTTCTTTAGAATATCTGCTCCCGCACTGGGTATAGCAACCAAAGCAAGAATTGGAACGCCACTTCGCAGGTATTCAAACAGCTTGGAATGGCTATCCATATCGGCACCGGGACCAGGAGGGGAAAAAAGCAACAGAGCATCAGCAGCACATATCTTGGCAATGCTTTCGTGATGAGGCAGATAGCCATGAATTTGAACCATGGTGTTAATGATGGGATTGTTTACAAATTTGCCTAATACGAAATGGGGATTGTTTTTACCATAGATATCTATCATCAGGCTATCTTGCTTTATCTTGTTTTCAGTTACTAACTGATGTAAAGCTTCCCATAGAATATCAGGCTGAAATCTATCGTAAAAAGAACCGGTGAATACGAGATGCATAGGCTTGCACAAAGACGGCACGGAAGATTCATCTCTTGTTAAGCCTTGCTTTGCAGTATTGCTTAGGGTAGGTAATTCCTGTTCGTAACTATCTTTCAATGAAGCCATTATATCGGTAAAATCATCTTCGTCGTAACCATTTGTGATAGCGGTAAAAGTGCTTGCTGCAAGCTCTGGATAGCTGTGGCTTAATTTGTTTGCCATAAATTGATTAACCACTACAACAGCCTTTGCTTGCGTAATAACCTTTTTCTCCCAGGATTTTTCATTGGCAGAAATCCTTTTTGATAAAGGCGCATCCAATCTACCTACTCCCATAGTCCACATATCTCTGAAATCTACCACATAAGGGACATGGTAGTGTTTTTTAATGTATTGTCCTAAGAATAAAGGGGAATAAGGGGGTGCTGTGATCAGCACAAGATCTATGGTATGTTGTTTAAAAATCTGTTTTATTGTTTTTTTGGCGAAGGGTAACCAAAGCAGCTCCGGATCGGGCAAAATTAGTTTTCGGGTGATAAAATTTACTATGCTATGAAGATGTAAACCCCATAGCACTTTGAAAATCCAACGCAGATCAGGAGAAAAACTATTGTAAACAATGGTGTTGCGGGCTTCATCATCACAAAGCGAATAGTCTTTGGGTTGTTTCAAATAGCGGTGATCAGCCATAAGAACAATAGGTTGCCATCCAGATAATGGCAGGTTCTTGGTGAATTTTAAGCTGCGCTGAACTCCAGAACCTCCTACAGGAGGAAAGAAATAAGAGATATAAAGCAATTTCTTCATCGCTTAAACCGGGATTGTGCGCTTTTAAGTAAATCTTGTATTAAAGCTATGTCACAGCTTAGGATAGCTCCCAGCCATCTTCCTAAAAAGAAATATAGAACTATAAACAAAGCACCACCGGTTAACATACTTAGTAAACCTGGCTGCATGTAAGAAATTAGGGGCAGACATGCAAGGGCAGAAAGTGCTGTAGCAATAAAGGTGCGGAAAACCTTGTTTATGGGGAAAAACTCTCTTAAGCTTAGGTGCAATAATCCTTTCATTAACACAAGATAAAATATCACCGAAAGCCAGGTAACAATCACCGTAGCAAAAGCTGCTCCTTTCATTCCCCAAATCCGGATAAACATGTAGTTCAATATCGCATTTAAAAGTAGAGTAAAGATAGCATTAGCCATTATTACCTTAGTTTTGCCAAAAGCTTGGAATACAATGCCATAGGTGGCAATCCTTAAGGGTAGAATACACAGATAAATCTTAAAAAACAATGCTGCTTCTGCATAAATTGCTCCATACAGAAACACCACCATTGGCTCTGCAAAAAGGAAGAAAACTGCGGCAATAGGAAATACTATAAGTGCATTTTTGCGAACAGCTCCCCTATACAGCTCTCCCATCAATTGAGGTTCTCTGCTGCTAAGATGGGGTAGAAGAATGGAATTTACCGAATTTGCCAAAATCCCTATTAAGGGCAGTTCCATAGCTCCAATAGAGAAGATGGCGAATTGAGCCGGACTGAAGAATCCGGATATCATAAACTTGTCCAATTGCACACTAAGCATCCCTATTATGGATGAAACACCTAAGGGAATGCTATAGGCAAGTTGTTTTCTGAACCCCACAAAATCAAATGCTACTTTCTGCGCCTGGAACTTCCATAGATGCACTCTTGCATATATCCATTGAAGCATTGCGGATATTATAACTGCGAAAACAATCATTTGTAGATTTCGGGTGAAGAACGCCACTCCAAGAATCAAGATAAAATCGGCAGTTATGGAAAATAGTGTGAAACGTGCTGCATCCAATGGTCGCTTTAAGCCAAGCATAATAGAGCTGTAAAGCTGAGTGATAAAGATGAAAATGGGATAGATTGCATAAAAAATCAGGAGTGATTCCAAAGAGGGATTATTGAACTTTGTGGCTATGAAACCCCGTAACAAATAGATCGATAAAGAAAATACCAAGCCCAATAGTGATACTATGCTTAAGGTTCGTTTTATTATCTGGCTTTGTTCGGAGGCTGATTTGCTTTGGGGCAAAAAGTATAATAAACTTTGGGGGATTCCTAAAAGCAAGAGAGTGGAGAAAGTGCTGTAAATCAGGAACAGCTGTCTGTAGCTGCCCAATTCTGCAGGAAGAATTAGCCTGGCAAGTGCTATGCCGATTATGCTTTTTACAAAGAAACGGAAGAATTCCGTTGCCGAAAGAATCCCTGCCTGCTTAGAAAGATCACTCATGGGTTTATTGAAGATTCCACATCTATGGGAATAAAGTAATTAAAATCTGCCTCATCCTGATACAAATATACCATGTATGATCCCGAACCTACAAATTTGGAATTCACTCCATCATCAGTTTTTAGCCATCCATCCCAATAATCGCGGTTTTCACCCTGTTTATAGAAACGAGTTACAGAATATTTGTAATCTGCATCGGAAATCTCCCAGCTCCAATATCCCTGGGTTGGAATTGTAATATCAATCTGGAATTCGTTACCACTGTTTACAAGCTTAAAATCTACCATGGCAGACATCGTGGAATCGGATTCTGGGCTTTGCTGATATGCAGTATCGCTATAACATAGTTGTTTCAAATCTGCCCAGGCGTTGCCAATTTTTAGCCCTGCATAACTGAATAGGGCTGTTCCCGCAAAACCAAGTTCCCGCGTAAGATCGATGCGCTTTTTTACATCTGCCACAGTGTATCTGCTGCCACTATTCAGTGATATGGATCTGCCATTATCATCCCAGGCTCTTAGCCCTACAACGATGCTCTTGTCTTTTCCCAGCAGCTTCATTTGCTGAACCTGTTTTTTATGCTTTTCGAAGTGCACATTATAAGCCATGGGGTAGATGCGGTCAATATAGCCATCACGCAACCAAGTTTGCCATTCCTGAGCATAAGCCACATTGGCATCTGCAATATCGGCAAACACTGCGGCACTGATAATCAGGCGGGGATTAATTGTCTTTAACTGGTGATAGGTTCTTTCTACAAATGTATTCACCTGCATTATGCGCCACTCGTTGAAAGTAATCTCTGCCTGATTCTCGCAAAATTCTTTGTAGCGTTGCAGCGAAACTGGATGATAGCCCATGTTGGATTCGGGATATCGGATATAATCCAAATGAAAGCCATCCAGATCTGGGTAACCAGCACAGATATTGCTGAAAACATTTAGCAGGTAATCCTGAGCTTCCGGAATTCCCGGATCTATAAAATTGCCAAACTGTCGCGAAGTGGACATCTGTCTTCCGCTGGAATCACGCGTTAGCCAATCAGGATGATTTTGGTAAATGTAATTCTTCTTAATCAGCTTTTGATCCAAGGGGGTAGCATTAAACACAATTACCCATGCATGAACATATAAGCCGGCAGCATGTGCTTTATCCAGAGCATAAGCCAGGGGATCAAAGCCTGGCTGTTTTATTACATGACACTGGGGCTCAGGATTGGGATATTTGGCTGCACCACGCTGTGTATCGTAAAGTGCATCAGCACGATAGCGAACTTCAACAAGTAATTCGTTTTGGTTGTTATCCAAGGCAGTTTGGATTAGTTCATCAATAGCTTCTGGTGTGTTTATGTCCCAAGGCATAGCCCACACGGAACGGATTTCTGTAGAATGCGGTGTCAGGAATTCCTGTGCATAAAGGCAAACGGACGTAACAGCGAAGAGAATTACCAGATAAAGCTTCAAGAATTTTCCTCCACATTTTGTACCCGGCTATCCACAGTTCCATCTATAAAGCTCAGCTTAAGGTTGTCATTATTAGTTATCTGCTTTACAGAGCAGACTATCTTTCCCTCTTTGTAAGCCATAATCCAGCCCTTGCTTTGCATATTTCGTGGTGATAATTGAAGCAGCATAGCCTCTGCATGCTGTAACTGATTTGCGGAAGAATCCATTATGCGATACACAGAATCGGAAAGGCTTTTTTCGGCAGTTTCATAAGCAGCTATTGCCTTGCTTAGCTTAAGTTCAATCCGGTTATAAAGATAGCTTAAGCTTCTTTGAGAGGTAAGCTCCAGGCGCATTTTTTTCTGCTGTAATTGCTTTGCAGAATTGATTAGTGCCATAGACGCCATGTCATAGCGTTGCTGATAGCTCTGCCACAACCTTTCCGGGTGGTATCTGTTCAAGCTAAGCCTTGCCTCTGCAAGCTGTTGTTTATAGCTCCCCAATTCTTTCTGTTTGGCAAGTTCCAAGCGTCTGGATAGCGAAGCCAAAAGGTTTAGCAAATCCTTTTTATCGGGTACGGCAAGTTCAGCAGCAGCAGAGGGAGTGGGAGCACGCAAATCTGCCACAAAATCGGCTATCGTGAAATCTATTTCATGTCCTATAGCAGAGATCACTGGAAGTTTGGAAGCAAAAATTGCCCTTGCCAAAGATTCATCATTGAAGCAGAACAAATCTTCTTGCGAACCTCCTCCCCGAGTAACGATTATCAAATCTACTTCTTGGGCAGCGTTAAAATACTGGATTCCCTTTATTACTTGCTGGGGTGCTTCGCTACCTTGAACTAAAGCAGGATAAATCTGCAATTCAGCGGGATAACGCCGCAGAATGATATTCTGAATATCCTGCAATGCGGCTCCGGTGGGGGAGGTTACTATGCCAATAATCTTGGGATACTTTGGCAGGGGTTTTTTGTGGGCAGAATCGAACAGACCTTCATTTAATAGCTTACGCTTTAGCTCTTCAAACTTCTTCTGCATAGCTCCTAAACCTGCCTGGTTCATGTTTTGAACATTCAGGTTATAACTTCCACCCTTCTCGAATACCGTAATTTTACCATAACATACCACCTGCATACCCTCGGAAGGTTTAAAATCCAGACGGTAGTTTACGTTCTTAAAAAAAGTGCAACGCAGAGTGGCATTTTCGTCTTTCAAATTGAAATACATGTGCCCGGAACTATGATGCACGAAGTTTGATATCTCTCCAGCCACATAAAGTGGCTCTATGGAGGATTCTATTACCTGCCGCAAGTGACGGGTAACCTCAAACACGCTAAATACGCTAATATTATCCATACAGTGTCACCTTTTGTAGGTTGCGCTTATTTGTCAATTTGAACGATTTCACCCAAGCTTTTAGGAGTGGATTACCACGATTATAAATGGCTTATATGTGTAGCTTACTCTTTGAAAAAGTACTTTAACTTGATCTCTGTAATTGCATTAAAGATAAACAGATAGAGTAGTAAGATAAGCAGGTTAAAATTCCAGGTTCGCAGCATAATTACACCGATGCTTTTAAAACTGGATAGGAATACATTTCTCCCTGTAGAGAGCACTGTTCCATCCATGATTCCTACAGAAGAATTCAGGTTATGATTCATCACTTCATCTGGATTCCAGCGTTTGGTGATTTGCACTTTCCTGTCATAGATCTGCGATCGGAATAAATTGTAATCTTCAGAGCTCATTACCCCTGCTTTTAGCTTCTTTTTGGAGTGCAACTGCTCACGCTCCAGCTTATTAAGAGACCTGTGGAAGGCAGTGTTTTTTGCATAGGCTGTGGCAATTCCCTCGAAAAGCCAGCGGGAAGGAATTGTTTGAACTACTTCAGGGATGGGGCTTCTGTGATAGAAGGTTAGATTCCTGTTCATCCGTTCAAATTCTATTACTGCTCCCCCGAAGATAATTTGTGGAATCAGGATTATGGGCAGCAAGTTTATTATGGCTTTTTTCTCTCTTAGAAAGGCAGAGCAGAGTAAGCCCAGCGAAAACCCAATCGCTGCTGATAAGAACAGATAACCAATTGTTATGTTATTCATACCCCTAATTCCAAGTACAAGAGCTGCAATACCCTGATACAAGGTTGCCTGAACTATGGCAAAAAAGCTTAAAGTTATCAATTTAGCAGCCAAATAGTAGCTTGTTTTCAGGCTCATTTGGCATTCCCTTAAAATCATTTTCCGCTCATTCAATATTTCTTCTATGCTATTAGATAACCCTAAGAAAATAAAGGCGATAATGCTTACGAATAAGTAGATACCAATATTGTTATTATTGGCATAGCTGTAATCGCTGCCAATAGGAGTAAAACGCAGGATGAATGCTACAATTAAACCCAGCAACGGAGCTTGGACAAAAGTTAACAGGTTATTGGTTCTGTTTCTTAGCTTCATTTTAAAGCTTCGGGCAACAAACCCATAGAATTGAACAAGCTTTGCCCTAAAGCTCTGAGCTCCTGGCTTCCTTTTACCTGTGGTACCAGCAGCTTGAATAGGGCTAAGCTCGTGATGAATCATCTCGTATAATACTTTTCTCTTGTATTTATCCCGCCAGTATTCTGGAGAGAATTTGCGTTTAGGCTGAATGAATCTGTTCATTTGCTCATATACAGGCTCGTTGGATTCTGTGTATTCGGGGTAGGTAATTATGTCGTACATGTAATCCGAGGTCATAAGCTGCTTTTTGCGCTCAATTTCCGGCAGCCTGTTACTTAGCATCGAAAGCTCTTCATCGAAGTAAGAAAAACAATCCTCAGGTGTGCCAAAGTAAGCCATTCTGCCGCCAATATCCATCAGCATCACACTGTCGAATTTACGGAAGATACTGCTATTGGGTTGATGAATGGTGATTATTACTATGCGTCCTTGTTGCGTTAAGGAATTCAGAATATCCACAATTTGCTCTGCATCTGTAAAAGATAATCCGCTGGTTGGTTCATCGCAGATAATTACGGTGGGTTCAAAAAGAAGCTCCAACGCGATATTCAGGCGTTTGCGTTCACCTCCGCTAAGGTTTTTGTTTTTATACTCTCCTACTCTGGTATCTCGTTGATGAGTAAGGTTTACCTGATGCAGGATGTTATTTATCTTCTGATCCAAGCTTGCAGCAGAAATGTGTGGCATTCTTAGCCGCAATCTATACCACAGATTTTCGAAAACCGTTAGATTCGCATATAGCAAGTCATCCTGGGGTACATAAGCGAAAAACTCCTGATAATATGCTATATTTGTATGGAAATCTTTACCATCCACCAGTATTTGACCGTAAGTGGGGATAATCTCTCCCGAAAGTATCTTTACAAGGGTAGATTTCCCACTGCCGCTTTGCCCCAAAATTCCAATCAATTGATTCTTGCTTACCTCGCAGGAAATGCTATCCAAGGCAAGCTGACCATCCGGAAAATAGTGTTTAATATCCAGAATTCGAATGGTGCGCAGATCGAAAGGTGTTTCTATCAGATCGTAAAAGCTATTAATTCTAAAATTCCGCTTATTGATTGTAATAATATCTGAATTCAATGATAATGGGCTTCTATCCTCAAGCTTCACCTGGTTCAGATATATTGTCCAGCCCTTCTTAGGTGGGTTTATAAAAAGCTCTCCATTTACCGCTTCAATGTTTGCAATGGCTTTCTCTGTATCAAAACGGGCAATACTAAAATAGTCCCTTTCCTGCACTATGAACAGCTCTTTGGGAACCAAATCGTCCAACCCAATGCTGCTGCGATTTTGGATTAATACAGTTAAACCCCAGGTAGAATATCCTTTTATCTGGATAATATCGTCGTAATAAATCTCGTAGTGCCTTTCATAATGTCTGCTTGCCTGCATTGTGCTGCCGTTGCGCGTAATTGTGCCACTATTTACGGTAAGAGAATACCATAAACCTCTTTTTTTTACCACAAAATCGTAGGAGCTTTTCAGAAACACAATTTCGTCGTTTGTATCACGATTCTCGTAAAT